>JAZRWV010000460.1:0-7891 GCA_045599925.1 Myxococcota bacterium | reverse complement strand
CAGCCCTTAAGCGGGGGGCCGAGAAGGCAGGCGCCCTGTGGGCGGCTGGCATCGCAGAGCCCAGTGAACAAATGTGCCGGAACGAGTTGGAGAGCCGGAAGGCTCGGGAAACGAAGTTCATTTCATATTGTGAACTGAGTCCCCGGGGCAGAGCCCCGGCTGAGTTGTAACCAATTTATTGCATTTTTCAGAAAGGGGTTCGTCCCCTTTCTTTTTTCATGAACCCAATAAACTGAACACCAAATAAACATGAAGAAGCTTCTCATCTTTGACGCCTCCAATTACATGTTTCGCGCATTTTTTGCGTCTCCGCCGATGAACAACAGTGTCGGATTCCCAACAAATGCACTTCATTTTTATACTTCCATGATTTTATCGGTCATTCGCAGAACATCTCCGGATGTCATTGCACTGGCCCATGAATGCCGTGGTCCCAAATTCCGTCATGCATTGTATCCCGAATACAAAGGCCAGCGCGAAGCGCCTCCCGAAGCCCTTCAACACCAGTTCCCCTGGTTTAGGAAAATTACGGATGCGCTCGGAATTCAGGCTTACTGCGTTGAAAATTACGAAGCCGATGACGTCATTGCGACCCTCACGCGCCAGGGCCGCGAAGCCGGATATCATGTCATTATCGCCAGCAGTGACAAGGATTTGATGCAGCTCGTCGAGAGAAAAGACGATGTCGACACCGTCGTGATGCTCGATGCCATGGCTAAAGCCGGCGGAAAGAATTATCACGCCGTCACGATTGATCAGGTTCTCGAACGTTTTCAGGTTGCACCGGATAAAGTTGCCGACGTCCTCGCCCTTGCCGGCGATACGATCGATAACATTCCCGGATGCAAGGGCATCGGCGAAAAAACGGCCGGAAAACTCATCGCAGATTTCGGTTCTCTCGAAGAGCTCATGCGCCGCGTGGATGAAATCAAAAAGCCGGCACAGCATGCAAATCTCGTTGCATTCGCCTCCAGTGCTCAACTCTCTAAAAAATTGACGACACTCGTCTATGACGTCCCCGTTCAGCTTCGCTTTGAGAGTATGAATCCCGATGCAAAACGCGTCACAGAAGTCTTTTCTGCCCTCGAACTTCATCGCCTTCTGACCGATGTTCTTGGACCGGATGCTCGTCCGGACGCTTCAGTTCCCCGCGCTTGCGTCGAGTCGGAAAAAACGGAAATACAGTCGAATGATGCCCCCTGCCAAAATGCGACAGAAAATACTCAGAAAAAAGAAGCAAAATCTCCGGGCGAAATGCCCGTCAATGCTTCAGCTTCACCGATTGCCCCCGTGGAAAAAATTCGCGAATTGATTCCGACTGCAGTCTGTCACGAAGCCGAAGAACTTCAGGCTTTTTTGAGCTGTTCAAAGACGATTGCCATCGCTCCGCTTTGGAATGACGAATCGTTCACCCATCGCCAGCTTCTTGGTTTTGCAATGGCCAGTTCCTCTCAGGCCATCTATGTTCCAGTGCGGCATGGCCGATCACTTTTTGGCAATTCGATTGCTCCGGCTGATGCAGAAACCGGCTTCATCCAATGCCTCGAAAATGCAGAAATTAATAAGGTTGTGTATGAAATAAAGCCCATCATTCAATATGCACTGGCAAAAAACGTCAAAATAGACATCCAGTCCTGTTTTGATGTCGAACTTGCTGCTTATCTCGTTCATCCCGAAAGAACGTCGCTGTCGCTCGATGGCTGTTCGACTGAATATCTTGGCGAACCCTTGCCAATTCATCCCGATAACTGGCTTGGAATCGGCAAAAAAGCCGTTACTCCGACATCATTTTCGGCTGATGAAGCCGCGGCTTTTGCAGGGAAATGGGCACAAATCATCCTTCAGCTTTCGGAATTGCTGCCGGCAGAACTCAAAGCCCATCAGGTCGACGACACTTACCATTCGCTGGATTTGCCGCTTTGCGAAATACTCGCCAGAATGGAATATCACGGGACAAAGCTGGATATTCCGGCACTACATGCGCTTTCCGGGTCTTTTGATGAAACGCTGATTCGCCTCGATAAAGAGGCGCATGCCTACAGCGATGACGCATTCAATATCAACAGCCCCAAGGATTTGGCCAGATTCCTGTTCGAAGTCTTGAAACTCGAACCGGCAACGAAAAAGAATCGCCAGCATGGACTTTCAACGGATCAGGACACGCTTGAATCGATTGATCATCCGATTGCCCAGAAAATTCTTGAATATCGCGCCATCAGCAAGCTGCGTTCGACGTATTCTGAATCGCTTGCACAGCAGGCCGATCCGGAAACGCATCGCATTCATGGCCGCTTTAATGCCTGCGTAACAGCGACGACGCGTCTTTCGAGTTCTGAACCCAATCTCCAGAATATTCCGGGACGAACAGAACTTGGGCGCCAGATCAAGCGAACGTTTGTTCCCGAACAGGGATGGTCTTTTATCAGCGCCGATTACAGCCAGATCGAGCTTCGCCTGATGGCGGCATTTTCAAAGGAACCCGCGCTTTGCGAGGCCTATCGCCGGGGTGAGGATGTCCATGCTCGAACGGCAGCGGCACTCTTCGACATCCCCATTGAAGAGGTTGCAAAACCTCAGCGACAACTCGCTAAAACCATTAATTTTGGCCTTCTTTACGGCATGGGCGTTCAAAAATTGGCGCGCGAAACCGGTTATCCCAAGAATGAAGCCAAAGCTTTTCTCGAAAAGTTTCATGCGCAGTTTCCGACGCTTTCGGGCTTTTTCACAAAGCAGGTCGAGTATGCAAAGAATGCCGGCGAAACGAGGACACTTCTTGGACACAGGCGGCCTGTGCCTGAGCTTTTCAGCCAGCGTCCGATGATTCGTGCATTTGGCGAGCGCGTCGCACTGAATGCGCCAATTCAGGGGTCCGCTTCGGATATCGTCAAGCTGGCAATGCTGCGGCTAGACAAGCTTTTACACGAACATCAGCTGCATGCCCGTCTCCTCATTCAGGTTCACGACGAGCTTTTGCTCGAATGCCCGGATGATGAAATCGAAAAAACGTCGAATCTTCTCATCGATGCAATGGAAAATGCAGCCGATATCGGCGTGCCGCTTAAAGTCGAACTCAAAGTCGGTAAGAATTGGGCTGATATGGCTTAGCTGTTTGGCGGGCGCGTGCTATGGCTTTGCCATACGCACTGCGCGCGCTGCTATGCTTTTCGCATACGCAGCGCTTTTTTTTCGGAATACATTGCACACATATCCCATTATTCGCTACATAAGGGGGCTTTCGATGCCTTCTCATTGGGTGTATGATTCCCTCAATGAAAAAATCGACAATAAACTTGTCTGTGACCAGCCTGACGGCAAAATATAAAGGAAAATGATAATGACATCTCGCATTGAACACGATCTCATTGGTGAATATTCCGTTCCAAATGAAGCGCTTTATGGTGTTCATACCGCTCGCAGTATTGAGAACTTCCCGCTTACGGGCCGACGGGTTCATCCTTCATGGATTCATGCCATGGGCGATGTCAAACATGCCTGTGCCGTGACATCGAGAAAACTCGGTGCCTGGAAGGACGATCCGGCAAAAGCGGATGCCATTATTCAGGCTTGTATTGATTTTGCCGAAGGCAAACTGGACGATTCCGTCGTCGTGGATCCGCTTCAGGGTGGGGCCGGCACGTCTTTGAATATGAATACAAACGAGGTCATTGCCAACCGCGCGCTCGACATCCTCGGCATAGCCCGTGGAACTTATTCACGCATTTCCCCGCTCGATGACATCAATTACCAACAGTCGACGAATGATACATGCCCGACGGCATTTAAAATTGCACTTTCGCGACAGATCGAAGACTTTTTACCGCATCTGAAGAAACTTGAACTGACGCTCCGTCAGCAGGCAGAAAAACTTTCGGATGTCGTCAAGGTCGGTCGCACCCAGTATCAGGATGCCGTTCTGACGACGCTCGGGTTTGAATTCAAAGCCTATGCGGAAGCACTCGCACGCGATTTTGCTCGTCTTGCTCATGCACGAAAAGCCATTCTCCATGTGAATCTTGGTGGAACAGCCATCGGAACCTGTGTGAGTGCTTCACACGAATACGTCGAAAATGTCGTTCCGGCTCTGGCTGAAATTACTGGCATTGATGTCGTTCAGAACAACGATCTGATCGATGGCACTCAGAATCTCGATGAATCGGCATACGTCAGTGGCGTGCTCAAAACACTGGCTGTTTCTCTGTTAAAGATGTCAACCGATTTCCGTTTCATGTCTTCCGGACCACAGGCCGGTATCAGCGAAATTCATCTTCCGGCTCGACAGGCCGGCAGTTCCATTATGCCGGGCAAAGTCAATCCCGTCATTCCAGAAGCTATGACGCAGGTCTGCTTTACAGTCATCGGACATGATACAGCTATTACGTATGCCACCAGTCAGGGAAATCTCGAACTCAATCCGTTCCTGCCTCTGATAGCCGATTGCCTGCTCAATGACCTCGATCTTTTGGGCAATGCCTGCGAAATGTTTGTGAAAAACTGTATTCAGGGCATTGAACCGAATGTCGAAAAGTGCAGAGCCGGTGTGGCATCTTCAACGGCACTGATTACGGCAATGGTCGCAAGAATCGGATATGACAAAGCCTGTCAGATCGGGATTGATGCCATTAAGGAAGGCAAATCCATTCGAGACAAGCTGCTGGAACTCAACCTTTTGAGCGAGAAGGAAATCGAAGATCTGACGAGTGCTGCCGTTGTGCGTTCAACAATGGCTGATAAAGACAGACACTAATTCTGTTATAAGTGCGCGACTAACTGGTGTATTGCAGGCCGTTGCAACGTTGCTTTGCAAACGTGGTTATTACTGTTGTGAACATTGAAATTGTTAACAAAAATGCGGCATCGAGCCGTGTTATTCATCACAATCATAACAGTTTTGTTATGTAAGGGATTATTATGGACATTAAATGGATTGGAGTTAACGCTGATGGATTCGTCTGGTCAATGCTTTGGAACGAAGACGAAGATGTAGATAAGTGCAATAATGAGCAGAACATTATTGATGAAGTCGATGAAAATGGCGAAAAGGTGAAATGTATCTATGATCCAGCTCCTGTTGATGTTGATACAACACTTTTGAGCATCATTGAAGACGCAACGAATGAACCCTTTATTGAACTCATGGGAATGATGGAGAACCTGGATTCCCAAAATATCAATTTGTTTGGGGAAGGAGGAAGTACAAGATTCCTATCAGCCATGGAGACTTTGACGAATTCGGTTAAGGAAAAAGGAAATGTTCCAGTCGATGTCATCAAACAAATGATTAAGGCCGCAAAGAAGTATTCCACCGAGTATGCGTATGTAAAACCAGAAGTTGTCAGCCTGCTGAACCAGCTTTCTCAAAAGTATCGCGTGATTATTTTTGCAACGGGAAATTGTATTGAACAAAATCGGTATTTTGAAAAAGCCGGTTTTTCGGAAAATATCAATCTGGTTGTTTTGCCAAGCTATAAAATCGAGAATTTCCGCCGTTTTTTTGCGATGATGGACATCGAACCCGAGAAATTTTTAATGCTGAGCAGTACCCCGAGTGATGATATTCCCAATGTTCTAAAACTTGGGGGAAATGGTGCATTTTATCCCGAAAACAGAGCTTTGACACTTCAGTTCTTTAAGCTTAGTGCAAATGAACATCTTTTGGATTTGAAAGATTTAGAAGAACTGAAGACCATTCTTGATGTGTGAAAAAATGAAAACAGTACGAAATATCATTATTCTGAGCATTTTGCTTATCTGTCTGACTAGCTGCAAAGCCAAGGTTTCAGATGTAAACAGTGAAGAGCCTGCCGTTCAGGAAAAGACGGATGCAGAGAAAGCAGCTGCAGATGCAGAGAAAAAAGCTCAGGAACAGGCTGAGATTAAAAAGAACATTGAGCGAGCCAAGAAACTCACAAAAGAAGGACAGTATTTTAAACCAATCACTGACATCAAATTTGATATCAGTGATATTCAAGGCAATCTATCGAATGATGATGCCAATCGTTCTTATGTGTTTCGGAAATCGGCAATCAAACGCTGTTATTTGATATCTTTAGCCGATGATCTGGAGACAGCGGGCGATGTTTCGATGTCGTTGAAATATCTCGAAAACGGAAAGACTGCTGTCGAGAATTATAAATCGACAATAGAAAATGATGATTTCAATCATTGCATGCAGAATGCAGCTGCAATCTGGAAACTTCCACCGGATACATCGATGAATGTTTCATTTAATTTTTCATCACGCCCCGCACCGACCATTGAAGATTTGAAACAGCTAAATTACGATCATGGCCATGGTCATGATCACGCCCATGGGGCCGATGCAGACGAAGTGCATGAACACGAATTGGATGAACATCAGGAGAATCCAGCGGAACACCCAGCGGAATAATAAAGTATGAAGACAATATATATTATTCGCAGTCTGTTTCTAGCTATAGGTATTCTGATTGCATTCAATGAGATGAGTGAGAATGCTTATGCTCAGGAGTCACCGGACGTTGGTTCTGTGGAAAAAAAGGATGATGCTGCCCATCCGGCATTGCGAGGATTTGCAGAACTCGGCATGGGTGCATTATTTGGAACGATTTCGGGCGGAACTGCACTGATAACAAGTCTTGTGTTGAAACCGACCGACATACGTCCGGCCTTGATTTCATCGGCGATTTTATATCCCATAGGAATTGGTTGTGGAGCCATTCTTGGTGGGTATCTAACAGACACGAAATCGGGATATTGGGAACCGTTTGTTGGGGCGTTTACTGGCGCACTGGTTGCCGATGTCACGGCTTATTTTCTTTCGGAAGATTATCCGATTTTTTCGGGAATACTCGTCATTGTTCTTCCGCTGGTGACGACGCTGATTGCGATGGAAACATCGCATGCGTGGCATGATCGCGAGGATTCCCATAAACGTGAGAGCCTTGACAAGGCCGTAATGCCGTTGTCGTTTGGTTTTGCGTTTTAAAAAGAGGGCCGGGCGTATCGCGGCAACGATAGCCCGGCCAGTTGCCTTGTGTATTGGCCTGTGGCCAATAACAAGGCCCATAAAATAAAAAAAAGCCGCGTATCCCGAAGGGATAGCGGCGAAAAAGCGAGCCGTATTTCGCAAAGCGAAACAGGCGAGCCCGCAGAGACATGCCGTGACACGTCTCTGCGGTCAAACCAAAAGAAATTAAGCGTTTTCTTTGGCGAATTTTTCCATGAAAGCGATGAGGGCTTTGACGCCGTCAACAGACATGGCGTTGTAAATGGAAGCGCGCATACCACCGACGAGACGATGACCTTTGAGGTTAACGAGGCCGGCTTTTGCAGCTTCTTTGACGAATTTGTCGTTGATTTCTTTTTCTTTTGCGACGGCGGCTTCAACGGTGGAACCGGTGGAGTATTTGGTGAGGAAGGGAACGTTCATGAGTGAACGGCTGCCTTTGTCGACCGTTGCATGATAGAAATCGGAATTGTCGAGGAAGTTGTAAAGGAGGTCGGCTTTTTCGGTATTGCGTTTGAGCATGCCTTCGGCGCCGCCATTTTCCTTAACCCAGTCGAGGACGAGGCCCATGACATAGATGGGATAGCAGGGAGGCGTGTTGAACATGGAGCCATTCTTGCTGTGGGTGTCATAACGGAACATCGTCGGGACCATCTTGGGAAGGTCTTCGCGAATGAGGTCGTTGCGGATGATGACGAGCGTGACGCCAGCAGGAGCGAGGTTCTTCTGGGCACCGGCATACAGAAGGGCGAATTTGGAGACATCGAGCGGTTCGGAGAGAACGCAGGACGAAATGTCGGCGACGAGAGGAATGTCACCACAGTCGGGAATATAGCTCCACAGCGTGCCGTAAATCGTGTTGTTCAGCGTGATATGAACATAGTCATAATCGCCTTCGATTTTGCG
>JAZRWV010000459.1:0-6172 GCA_045599925.1 Myxococcota bacterium | reverse complement strand
GCGTTTCCAGGTAATGATATTTATCCAGCCAAAGACATCTGCTGTCCGATAAAATCGCTTTTTCTTCTGCCGGTTTGACCTCATCACAAGTCATTTGTTGCACCAGAACGTGGCAGGAATCAGACTTCCAACCAGAGTCTTCACAACCACACACGAGAAACATGAAACACCATACGGCTGCAAAACATAAACCTTGAAAATACGACTTCGACATCCTTTTCTCCTCTGCATTCATTTGGGCGTTGCATGCTACGCCGCAACATTAATTGCACATTGCACATTGCACATTGCATAATAATGATTACCTCGAAAAAAAATTGTGACACTTCAAATGTCGATTTTTTTTTATTTCCCAATGTGCTTAGGTAGTCGCTGTTCTGGCAAGCACAAGCAATGCCTTGATTAGCCATTTTAATAACCTCATTTTTTTCTGAATCATCATGCAAACACCAAAAGGTCTTCGCCTTCACATCGGCATTTTCGGGCGCCGTAACGTCGGAAAATCGAGTATTCTCAATGCAATCACACATCAATCAGTTTCCATCGTTTCAAATCAGAAAGGAACAACAACGGATCTTGTTGAAAAGCCTATGGAACTACTCCCTCTAGGACCCGTATTGTTTATCGACACTGCAGGCCTGGATGACGTCGGAGAACTTGGAACTTTACGCATTGAACGCACCAAATCAGTCTATGAACGCTGTGATCTGGCGCTTATCGTTACGGAAAATCAATGGGGAATTAAAGAAGAAGAAATACGCTCCGAACTGGAATCCAGAAGAATCCCCTGGATTTGTGTGCTGAACCAGTCGGATATTTACGACAATGAAGCATTATTTCATCGATTAAATTCAGAAAAGAAAGAAACCGTGCGGGTTTCAGCACTCAATGGTTCAGGCGTCGAAGACTTGTTGCAGGCAATGATACGAAACGCCCCCGAAGATTTTCTCGATGCGCATACACTTATCGGCGATATCATTCCACCAAATGGTCATGTTCTTCTCATCGTTCCCATCGATAAAGAAGCACCCAAAGGCCGCCTCATCATGCCTCAGGTTCAAACCATTCGAGACCTGCTCGATCATCATGCAATATGTACAATTTGCCGTGAAGACTGCATTGAACAGGTCTTGCAGAACATGAAGGAACCTCCATCACTCGTCGTCACAGATTCTCAGATTTTTGGAACTGTCGACAAGCTCATTCCCAAATCCATTCAATTAACGGGATTTTCTGTACTATTTGCGCGGCTCAAAGGCGATCTGATTACGATGGCACAGGGGGCCGCAAAGATTTCAGACCTCAAACCCGGAGATTCCATATTAATTGCAGAAGCCTGCACACATCATCCGATTCAGGATGACATCGGACGCGTCAAAATTCCGGCATGGATACGAAAGTGCGTCGGCGAGAATGTCCATATCGACATCATCAGCGGCATGGATTTTCCCAATGATTTAACGAAATACCAGTTGATAATCCACTGTGGAGCCTGTATGTGGACGCGCCGCCAAATGTTGTCGAGAATTCGGATGGCATCATCACAGAATGTGGCAATTACCAATTACGGACTGGCAATTGCTGCACTTCATGGCATTCTTAACCGAGCACTCGAACCATTTCCAGAAGCCCATGCCATGTATTGCCAACGGCAATAATGGCATGCCACCACGGCCGCATGCACGAAGTGCAAAGGACGGCCACAAAAACAACAAATGCCGCGTATCCCAACGGGATAGCGGCATTCCCCCAAAGCCGTATGCCTTCTGGCAAAGGCTTTATCCTTCATCGCCTGTCAGTTGCTAAGGTTCATCATCAAAGGCTGTTTCGGATCATGTTTGGTCAAATCCGCAAAACTGCTCTGATTGCCTTTGCGAAGTTCGACTTTGCTCTTGCCTGGCTCGCCAAAAATGTGAATATGACACGGCGTTTTTAGGCACAAAAGCGAACCATTGACATAAACACTGGCTGTAATTGGCGTTCCAATGATGCGATAGGTTTTAACCTGGTAAACAGACTTCGAGGCACCAAGATGTCCGCTAATCGCTGCACAATATGCCATTTTCTTCGAAACATCCTGAATCGTCGAATAACGAACCACGATTTTCTTCTCCACCGGCTGTTCAACTGGCTCAACAACAGGCTCCGAAGATTTTGAAGTCTCAACGCCAATTGTTTGCAGCAGTTCATCCAAAAGACCAGTTTTCCAGGCATAGGAACCACCGCCAACCAGAAGCAGCAAAATAAAGCAAACAACGATAACAGCGGGTAATGATGACTTTTTCTTTTTCTGAATGAGTAAAACCTTCCGACTGGATGTGGACTCTGCTGCCTCTGAACTCAAATCGGCATCTTTCACCGCGATTTCAGTCTCAGCAAGCTTAATCTCTTCCGGCATTTTAAGTGATGAATCACTGTTTTTCTCACTCGATTCAGACGATGATTCTGGCTTAGCCTTGAGGATGGGTACCCCCATATCGCCCAGAGAATTCTGAAGAGACGTCATGTCGAGTTTTTCTGCGGCAGGCTCTTTAGGCCCTTGTGCAGGTTTCACAGGCTCCAGCACCGGAACCGTCGTTTCTTTATCCTTATCCTTGCGTATGGGAGAATTAACGCCGGCAAGGCTTTCACTCGTCATCAACGGAATCTGGAAATCCCCTGAATTCTCCAAATTCTTGCTATTCTTTCGGGCAATCGGAATGATGGTTTCCGAATTGTCATCCACGGATTCCAATAACGAGACGGCTGATGGCAAACGCGTTTCATCATTCGTCAGAGGTTCCAGAATATTGGATGAACGACGGCTGTCACGACGTCCGACCGGATTGAGATTTTTCAATTCCATATCGGTCATGTGAAACTGAGTCGCCATATCGTGAATACCGGACCCCAGTGAAACACGATTTCCAACAGGCGCTATACCAAAATCTGCCAAATCTTCGAGCAGCGAGCTGACTGCACGGCTTCTTCCGCGCGCGGTGCTCACGCGAGGACGCATGGGTTGCGCCATTTTACTCGACTGCATGATTTGCATCGCATCACAAATATCATTGTAGAACTGCTGTGTAGAGCGATAACGTTTGGCGATATCTTTTTCCGTTGCCTTCGAAATAATGGGCCCAAGTTCTGTGCAGGCAAGTTTGTGAGGCAACGTCACAGGCGTATGAAGCTGCATGCGCAACACTTCATGCGCATCATCGTGGTCAAACACAAACTGGCCCGTAAAAAGTTCTATCAAAATGAGACCAAGGGCATATGTATCGGTCCACGGGCCGATATCTCCGTGCATAATCTGTTCGGGAGCCATATATTGAGGCGTTCCAACCAGCTGTTTTGCACGTTCTGCATCTTCCAGTTTGGAAAGGATGGAAGCCACACCAAAGTCGATAAGTTTGACGACATCAGTTCGGGCTCCCACACTCGTCAGCATGATATTTTCCGGCTTCAGGTCGCAGTGAACTATGCCATTTTTATGCGTTTCAACAAGGGCATCGAGAACCTGCTGGGCTATTTCACAGATGCGAAGCAACGTAAATGGCCCAGTTTGTGCCAGAATATCGCCAATCTCACGGCCATTTACAAATTCCATGACAATACACGGAATCCCGCCTCGCAAAATATCGTAGTCATAAAGTCGAACGATATTCGGATGATCGAGGTTTTTAATGGCATCGAGTTCATCCTTAAAGCGTTCAAGCGTGTTGCCCGTTGAGTTGATAAACTTTATCGCAACAATACGCTCCAATTTCGTATCGCGAGCACGATACACGCTCCCGAATGCACCCTCTCCAACAAGCGAAACGATCTCGTACTTGTTCAGAAAAACATCGCCGATATTTGGTTTAAATATCATTTGAGCCCCTTGCGGCGTTTCACATCTTCGAGTACCTGCTGATATTTGATATCCCAGGCAACTGAACCTTCATTCAAATTCTTAATCTTTTTGCGGACTTCCACATCCAGCTCGTCATCAAGTGACATGTGTTTGACAAGCACTGGCCGCGTGATGCGACGAATATCGTTATCGTCTGCCCAGATTTCCGCCACATGCGTCGTATGATACAACGTCTCAATCAGCTGTTCTGTAATCCAGTCGATAGCTTCATCACCCAACGCAAAATTATACTTCTTCGCAACCTCGCGTTTCAGTCGATTCAACGAACTGAAATCAAGCCCGCGATGCGATATCAAATCCTGAGCTTCTTCATGAATTCGGCGTTCTGTATCCACATACGATTTCAGAACAGCCTCAATATCCAGATGAAATTCATGCAGTTCCTCATCCTCGACTTCTACCGCTTTCTCGCTCATCAAAGCCTTGGCTATCTCATCCGCCATCAGCGATATCCGACCCGTGTATATCTTCATAGCTTATCCTTTATCTCAAGATAAAAAGCACCTTTTATAATTATACTTGGCCTATGCTGATTTGCGCAATCTTTTTATCTTTACTTTCAGAACACATCAAATCTTAACAATTTATTAGGTCTTTGAACCATCCCCTATCACATACTGATAAACATCACGGCTCTTTGCACCCATATATTCCGACACGATATCGCGAATATCCCGCGCGGATACTTCATGCTGGCGAAGAATTTCAATCAGTCGCTTCGCGTCTTCCGTCAGTTCCGTACTCTTTGTCTCGTTGCTCTGCTCACTTACTCCTTCAATCACAAGACACAACTCGCCCTTGCAACCATTGGACTTGAGGCGATCATACAACTCCCCGGCCGTCGTGCGCTCAATCGTCTCGAACTTCTTCGTCAGCTCACGGCATAAGCACACTCGACGTGCACACCCAACAACCGATATCAAATCCTCCAGCAATGACACGATTCTCTGCGGCGATTCATACCCGACAACGAGCGAGTTTCTGAAAGCACAGTTGCGGAACAGTTCTTGTCTTTCGGAGCTTTTTCGCGGAAAAAATGCCACAAATTCAAAGCCGGTAAACTCGTGAAAACCGCTCGCACTTATCGCCGTCGGAACCGCACAGCACCCGGGAACGGGACAAACATTCACGCCAGCTTCAAGACACGCATCGACAAGCCTGCTGCCGGGATCCGATACCCCCGGCGTCCCGGCATCCGTGATCAGCGCCGCAGACTCCCCACCAAGAAGCTTCGGCATAAACTGCTCCGTTCTCAACGCCTCATTATGCGCAAAATAACTCGACACTCGCTTGTGAATGCCAAAATGTTCAAGCAGTATGCTGCTGTGACGCGTATCTTCACACAAAATAAAATCGACATTCTGCAGGATTTCTATCGAACGCTGCGTCATATCGCTTAAATTGCCTATCGGCGTCGCAACAACATACAACGTTCTTGGCTCTATCACTCGGGATTCATTCAACATAACTGTCCTGATTTTCTGTTTTAGGTGGCCGGCTATTGGCCAAAGGCCAATACGCCCGGCCGCTCACCCTATCGGCTTCGCCGATACGGGCTCGCCTGCCTTTGATTTCAGAATTGCACCACTTCATCGACACAATTCCCATTTCATTTGGTTCTATCGCTCTAAACTGATAAAATAAACAGAACAATTTGTCGTTTTCTCGTGACTACGCTTTTTTATCCAAATATCCCGTCCATGTTCCAAAAACTCATTCAGGCCCTGATATTCCTTAAAACCCGTCAGTGCCGCATCATACTTCAAAATCCAAACGCCAAATTGCCCGAAAAGGGCTCAGAACTCGCCGCCGGATATGACCTCCATAGTGCCGAAGACATCACCATTCCCGCACATGGCCGTGCACTCGTCCATACGGGACTTCTCGTCGCTCCGCCACCACACTGCCATATCGAAATCAGACCCCGTAGCGGCCTCGCTCTCAAACACGGCCTGACCGTTCTCAATACACCGGGAACTATCGATGCCGACTATCGCGGCGAAATCATGGTCGTCATGTTCAATACCACCGATTCCGATTTCCAAATCCATATCGGTGACAGAATCGCTCAGGCCGTCGTCATGAAACACGAAAACGTCCAGTGGATTCCAGTCGAACACTTCGACCAAACCGACAGAGGTTCAAACGGATTTGGTTCAACCGGAACCGCATAACACTATATAGGCAACATCAATGGATTCATTCATTATAGGCGGCGAAAACATTTTTTCAGATCTTTCCAGCAACGAACCACAAAATTTATCTCATGAACATAAG
>JAZRWV010000458.1:0-3086 GCA_045599925.1 Myxococcota bacterium | reverse complement strand
GTTTGAAAAATAAAGGGTGACGCAGCGATTTGTCCAAAAAAGACGAACATTGCGCAGAACTGCATGGCTGTATAGATGAGGAAAACGGGATTTTTTACCAGTTCTGTGATTTGCGTAAATGACTGAAGCACGGACATTTGGCGTCTTGCACTTAGGGGATGCGATTCCTTGAGTTTGAATGATGCAATGAGCAAAACGATGCCGATTGCGAGCAAAAGCGCAAAGATACCGTGCCAGGATGTAATGAGCAGAATGCCACCGCCGGCGACGGGAGAGATAACGGGCGCGATTCCGCTGATAGCGCCGATAATGGCCATCACTTTTGCCAACGGTTTTCCCTGATATAAATCCGTTGCGATGCTTCTAGAGAGAACGACGCCGCCAGAAGCTCCGATGCCTTGAATGAAACGCATTGCGACAAACATCTGTATATTTGAAGCAAAGATGCATAAAGCGGTCGAGATGATGAAAAATCCGAGCGTCCAGATAAGGGGGAATTTTCGGCCATATTTATCGCTTAGAGGGCCGATGATGAGCTGACCAATAGCGAGTCCGAGCATACTGGTGGTCAGTCCGAGTTGAACTTCGGATGAGGATGTATGAAAGAACTCTGTCATTGCAGGCAGCGTCGGAAGGTACATATCGGTTACGAAAGGCGCAAAAGCCGTCAAGGATGCGAGCAAAATGAGCAGAAATGCAGATGGTTTGTTGCAGTCTGTAATGGTGTGGTCCATTTTAATCCTTATGTAAAGGGAGATAATGATAGGCATAAAAAAAGCGTAAATCCAGCAGGTCTGGATTTACGCTTTAAAGCCACTCGACGCTTATTTTGCTATCAAAAAGGCAGTTTTAGTGCAATGAAAAATGTGAATTCACCGATAGGGATTGTCTCTGCTGATTAAGCATGGAACTTACGGCTGAAATCATAAGGATTATTGGATGTCGCATGAATTCTGCCGTTGGAAGCGAGATAAGTCATGATGCGATAAACAGTTTCTTCATCGCCTTCGGCATCAATGGCTTTTGCGAGTTCATCAGCGGACATGACGGAGCCGTCGGCGAGTTTTTCGATGCATTTGTTCTGAATGGCGAGAATTTTTGATGCGGCCTTTTTACCGGCTTCGACGCCAGGCTGATGATAGGCATTGATATGAATGAGAGAGGCGTAGATTCCGACGGCGCGTTCAAAGAGAGCGATGAGGGAACCGATAGTTTTGGGATCGATTCTGCCGACGGTAATTGTCATGGATTCGCGTCCGCTCTCGTAAAGAGCCTGGCGAGTTCCGAGGAGGAAACCGTGGAGGAAATCACCGGGTGTGACGTTTGGATCGACTTCGACAGGTGCGGCGCCGTATTCGAGGACGTCGATGAAGGTGACGAAGAAGTTGTCAATGCCGTCGCGGAGTTGCTGAACGTAGGCGTGCTGATCGGTTGAACCTTTATTTCCATAGACTGTGAGACCCTGATGCACTGTATTTCCATCGAGATCGAGGGCTTTACCGAGGGATTCCATAATGAGCTGCTGCAAATAGCGAGCGAAGAGGAGGAGTTTGTCTTTGTATGGGAGGACGACGAGGTCTTTCTGACCTTTTCCACCGGAGGCATAGAACCACATCAAAGCCATGCTTGCTGCAGGGTTCTTTTTGATATCGGGGTGGCGCGTGTAGATGTCGCAAATAGCAGCGCCGTTGAGGAGTTCATCGATGTTGATGCCCTGAAGCGCAGCGGGAAGAAGGCCGACAGCAGAGAGTTCGGATGTACGTCCACCGACCCAATCCCACATGGGGAAGGTACGAATCCAGCCTTCGGATTTGGCGGTTTTATCGAGTTTTGAGTCCTTTCCAGTAATTGCGACGGCACGATTTGCGAGCTGGAGAGAATGGTTTTCAAAATATCTGGCGGCAGAGATCATGCCGTTTCTAGTTTCAGGGGTTGAACCGGATTTAGAAATGACGATGACGAGTGTTGTGTCGAGGTGTTCGATGCGCGAAAGCGTCATCTCGATGCCTTCGGGATCGGTGTTATCGAGGAAGTGAACGCGCATTTTGTCATTTGGCGTTGAGAGTGCCGATGCAATCCACTGTGGTCCGAGCGCGGAACCACCGATACCGATGACGAGGAGATCAGAAAATTTTTGTCCGTTTGGTGCGAGAATACGGCCTTCATGGACATCGGATGCGAAGAGTTTGATATCAAAAATGGTATTATCAATTTCATCGCGAAGTGCCATGGTTGGTGCGATTTTTGAGTTTCGGAGCCAGTAATGTCCGACCATGCGATTTTCATCGGGATTTGCGATGACACCGCTTTCGAGTTCTTTCATGTCGTTCATTGCTCTGGCGAGAGGTTCAGCCATTTTATTGAAGAAATCGTCGTCAAAACGCATACGGCTGATGTCGAGGGAGAGTTCAATGTCGTCGCAGACACAAAGATATTGCTGATAACGCTGCCAGAGAGATGAGGTCATTTTTGCTCCTTGATGGGATGGGGAAGAAAAATCGAATGTATGAATGCGGCGTATTGCGCAGCAAAAGCCGCATTCAGCCGGCGTATTTTGCCCGAACGAAGCGCGGCAAAATAGCCGGCGTTTACAGAATAAAGAAAAACGCCCCAAAAGGGGCGCTTATGAGATTTAATCTGAAATTTAATGATAAGTCCAGCGGATATTATCGATGATTATTCGGCCGCTATTTGCTGTAGTTAAGCTAAGTTCAACGGATTTTAGGCTGTCATTGACGTCGAGTGTGTATTGGGAAATCTCAGTATTGTTTTGAGTGAATTCAATTTTTTTCTGAGCTTGTCCGTTTACCAGGATGTTAAGCGTACCCTTGTCGTTATTCCCGCCCCAGCTTCTCCAGTCGAATTCGAGTTTAGCGACTTTTTTGGGGGCGTTATCGAACTTGATATAGGTAGAATTTTTGGCGTGTAGGATGACGCTATTTTGGCCGTCAATGCTGTAGTTTTTACCATTATCGATGGCGTCAGTTCGAGCTTTGATACTCCATCGAATGCCTTCGGAGTCGGTGAATTCGTTTGTCGTAGAGTATGTAGAACTCACTTTTTTAAGGTCTTCAGAGTCCTGAACG
>JAZRWV010000457.1:0-13631 GCA_045599925.1 Myxococcota bacterium | reverse complement strand
TATTGATTTCGCGATCCCAGTCATAGCTGAAGCCAAGGGATTTAATCTGTCGCTTAAAATTGGCGATATTGGCTTCCGTTGTAATGCGGGGATGCGTACCGGTTTTAATGGCATATTGCTCAGCGGGAAGGCCGAAAGCATCCCATCCGATGGGGTGAAGGACGTTGAATCCATTCATGCGTTTGTAACGAGCGATGATATCGGAAGCGGTATATCCCTCGGGATGGCCGACGTGAAGTCCCTGTCCGGATGGATAAGGGAACATATCGAGGATGTAGTATTTGGGTTTGGATGAGTTGTCGACGGCACGGAAAGTCTTATTTTCGTCCCAGAATTTTTGCCATTTGGGTTCGATGACATTCGGATTGTAATTGCCCATGAGAAGCTCTTGGAAATGCGATGTTTGTTGAAAGGAAAAGAGAAGCGGCGCGTAGGCACTAGCGCCGCGGCGGACGCGTACGAAGCAGCGGCCGCAGCAGCTGCGTAGGCACTAGCAGCTGCGACCAAAATCAAAAAATAAAAAGAAAGCCCTGAGCTGATACAGCCAGGGCCTTCAAAAAGGTTGAGAAAACAGATTACTTGTTTTCGCCTTTGACTTCGATAGCCTGGGCATCTTTGTATTTGCCGCAGCTCATGCAGGCGTGATGCGGAAGTTTCGGCTCGCCGCAATCAGGGCATGGAACAGTCTGAACAGCTGTCAGACGATCATTGATGGAACGACGCATCATGGTACGGGAATGGGAAACGCGTTTCTTAGGAACTGCCATTTTAAAACTCCTCGAGCAGAAGAAGGAACAATTAAAAAGAAGACTCTTAACGGCGAACAGCCGCAGATGGGTCAAGCTTCAGAATTTGAACAGGAACAACCGCCTTTATTGAGATTTTTACCGCATTTCATGCAAACGCCTTTGCAATCTTCACTGCAAATGCATTCATCATCGAGTTCAAGGTAGATGGTTTCGAGCAGGATATCGTTGAGTTCGATGTTGTTTCCCTGATAAGTGACAGTATCCATGTCATCTTCAGAGAGCACGATTTCTTCAACGCTACCGACGCTCGAAGCTTCGATGAGCTTGAGACTGATATGACTTGCGAAATCCCGGGTGAAAGCCTCACCGCAACGATCGCAGCATAGTTCAAGGCTAACCTCGACATCGGCTTCGAGTGCGATGAATTTTCCGCGATTTATCAGCTGAGCATCATATTTAAGAGGCCCAAGAGCCCGGCAATCTTCGAGTTCGACAAAGTACTTTTCCACGTCTTCAGCAGAAATCTCTGACTGAACGACGAATTCCTTACTTGTGCTTAATCTCGAAACCTGAATACTCATGATAAACCTGTGGAAAAAATTCGCCCAATACAAGGCGGCGGGAATATAGGGATCAGAGCCAAATGTGTCAAGATTTTTTAATGAATCATTCAATTCGAATAAAATGTCATACCATTTGGGTTGTTAACAGCCACATAACAGCCATTTGAAAGGTATAAAACTTTACAATCCCAATATAATGTGGATAAATTGGGATTTACCCACTTGAAATTCTATCTGATTTTGTTAATACTATTGGTGTTTTCGGGTACGATAACCCGATCTTTTCTGCGTTTACGTTTAAGAAACGCATTATTTTTAACCTTGTTTTATAAGGAACTTACGCATGAAAAAAGTTATCCTCGGCCTCAGCATCGCTCTTCTCGCTTTTGGTGCCATGGGTTGCCACAAAGAAAGAGCAAACGCCAATGTCACCGCAGCCAATGCAGCCAGCGCTCCTGTAGTAGAAGAAGTCCTTCAGAAGGTTGAAGTTAAAATTTCAATGAACGATACCCAAGCTACAGATCCTAATACAGCCCTTACCTGCAAATATGTTCTCATTTCTGGTAACAGCATTTCTGTTGCTGAAGAAAAAACAAGCGGTAAATGCAACTTCAATACCCTCGCTGGCAATGCCCAGGCAAGCGGTTCCCTCAGCGCTGATGCTGCAGCCAAGATTATTGCCGTTCTCCAGGCCGATACCACAATGCCCGCATCTGTTAAACAGAAATGGGATTGCAAAGCCATCAACGTTCAGACCAACGCCCGTAAAGGTGGTGCCCAGGATTGCTTGGATGGTCAGGGCGTCAATGATGCTTCCGGTAAAGCCCTCGCTGGCATTCTCGGCCTCTAATCATTATTTAATGATTTCATAAAAAGCCCGTCCAATGGATGGGCTTTTTTCGTTTTTTCAACCAGTTGCAAACATAGATGAATTCATTTCGTTAAATAATGCGCTATTCCGCAGTAATGATAGATTTCGGGCGATCCGATATTTTACCCTCACGAATCAAAGCCTCCTCCTGAGCCCAAACATCTGCTTTGATGCGATTTGTCTGCCGAAGCGCATTACCGACATTAATCATTTTGGTCAGTCGTGAACTCGACAGCTTGCCTTCGGCATATTGTCGACCAAAAATGATCGGATTTGGAAGGATTGAGGCAAGAAACAGAGATTCCCTTAAAGTCAGCTGACTTACATTTTTCTGGAAATAGTATTGAGCTGCTGCGCGAATGCCGTAAGTATCCTTCGCCCAATGAGCCAGGTTTAAATAAATTTCAAATATGCGGAGTTTCGGAAGCGTTTTTTCCATTTGCCACGTTAAAAAAGCCTCCTGAAATTTTCTGGAAGCAGTCTTATCGTGATTGAGGAATAAGTTTTTAACAACCTGCTGGGAAATTGTGGAACCGCCTCGAACCACTTTATCTGCTTTAATATCTGCAATTAAGCTGGCGCGAATTGCGCGAATATCGAACCCCGGATGAGTAAAGAATTTGCCATCTTCAGACGCGACAAAGGCATAAGCTGTTTCTCTGGGCAAATCATAAAATGAAACCCATGAAGACTCTCGAGGCCCAATTGCAATTGGGACGGTTGCTGCATTAACCTGAACTTTGAATGCATTTCCTTTAAGCAGGTTAAAATCACTGCGAGGATCGTACGCAACAGTAACAACACTGTCGAGATTGAATTCAGTATTGAGCAAAAGAGCATCAAGATTTGCTTCATCATAGGACAAAGCAATTCGGAAATCATATCCGCCATTGAGTTTGTAACCACTCAACATTGGAGCAAAACCCTTTGGAATAGAAGAAATGAACTCTGCACTGTCGCCAGAACAAGCTAGAGAAGCATCGACCTGATGACTTCCATCCGCAGTTTCTGAACGAGAAAGTGACATCTCAAAGGGAATTTTACCGATTTTTCCAATTGCTCTATCAACAGAAAATGTGTGTTTAGCCAAATCAATCCATGCACTCATCGTAATTTGGCTATTGATTTCACTGATAGGATCTCGCGCCAAAGCCGAAGAATACACGACTCCATTTGAAACAGAAGCATCGACATCAAACCATGCTCTTTGTGCATCAAGTTCAACGATGGTACTCACATGCCCAGAAACGGGGAAAGCATCTAATCGAAACCATTTTGAAAACTCGGCTTTCTGAACGAATCTCGCTAAATCGAACTTAGAAGTGTCAAAAGTCACAGCCAGTTTATTATCATTGAGTGAATAACCGCCATAAAATCTTGCGGTTGCTCCTGTTGGTTCACGCAGCTGAACACCTAATCCCAATCTGTTTTTTTCGCATTCATGAAGCATTTCAAGTTGTGTAAACTCGAATAAATAATCTCCGGCTAAAGCATCCAATTCAGAAGAATCATCAATATGTCCTTCGACTTGTCCGGATTCGACGAGAATCACATTGCGAAATTCATTATGAGCGACCATTAGACCTTGAAGGAGCAAAGATTCAAGCTGAACCCCATGATAATTAAAGTCCGAGATTTCTACCTGAGAAACGGCAATACTGTCACCAATCCGGACACTGTTCACCCCGAGTTTAAAGCAAGACGGGTTATGGGATTTTCCCTCAACGCAGACATCAACAGGAGTTCCGGACAGGCTTATTTCCTCATAATTGTCGATTTCCGCGCTATGCTCAGAGACATTGAACTTAACGGTTCTGCCTTGAGCAACATCAGCAATGATCTCACAATTTTCGCAATGAAGTACTGGAATTGCATGTTGTTCAGGAGGCCCATCGATAAAACCGGTTGTCACGACGTCATTGTGTTGTTCGGAAACTGCGTGTTCAGCGAGAGATTTCAACCACATGACATCTGGAGTGTTCTCGTCATTGAAATTGAATCTGGCTTTCATTCCATTGATTTCGACCAGAGAGGCATTCAAATCGCCAACAAACATGCCCATAAGAGCAGGGTAAACTGTAACTGAGTCAAAAGTCAGAGGTTTGACGTTGCTTTGATTTGGGATAAAGCGAACCTGATCGAGTATTAATCCCGTCACCCCCATAGCTCGAATGCTATTAAATTCGAATCGGCCGTCTAATTTTTCGCCGAGTTCAGCCAATTTTGGAGTCAAACGAGCCTTCAAATACAGACTCGAACGGAGTCCGTAACTGGCGACCAAAAATGCGAAAAGAACAATACACACGATGAGGACTACCCGTCTCCAGCGAGTACTTTTCGCCGCTTTCTGTTGTTTTATCTGGCTCTGTTCTTCCATAATCCGAATACGTCAATCAACGCAGAAGCATCATCCATGGTGCTTGAAGTTATGCTTAAACAGCATCTATAAAAAAAGGCAAATTTTAGCTGTAATTCACCCACATCAGGATAACTCACACTCTGTTGTGGACATCTATCATCTATAAAAAAGAAAACACCGGCTGTATGCCGAGCAGGCATAGGCCGGTACAGGACGGCCGTATGCCGACAGGCAAAGGCCGTTTCCCCATTAAATCGCCAACAATTTATCGATAATCAAGCGAGCATCGGCGACGACACCTGCATTTGCGAATGAAAAGATAGGCGCATCCCTGTCTGAGTTGATAGCATATATGAATCGGGCATTTTGAATGCCTGCGACATGCTGAACAGCGCCAGAAATTCCGAAAGCGACATAGATATCGGGCGAAATGCATTTTCCGGTCTGCCCGACCTGCATATCATTCTGAGTCCATCCGAGATCGACAGCAAGTCGCGAAGACGCGACAGCTGCTCCAAATTTTTGAGCACACAAACCCATTTTTTCGAAATATTCTTTGGCCCCAAGCCCACGTCCACCAGCAAACACAATTCTAGCCCCATTGAGCGGGATTTTATTCTCACCAAATGGCACAAAACAACCTTCAGGTTGTGGAATTGGCTGATAAACCGGAAGCTGTCCGGTGACGTAAATATCCGATTTTTGAGGCATACCGTCGTCGAGAATCGTCGCACAAAACGGCCTTTCAGGCATCATTATCCGTTCGAGAAGCCTCGCGGCGCATATCGAACGAATGCCATCAGCCAAGCCACTGGTTTTGAGGCTTCCCAAAAGCGGAACGCCCATGGATGCCGCAAGAATGCTCATAATTCGCAAAGAGAAAGGCGTCTGAATTGCCAAAACAACTGCGATTTCTCTGGACGAAACAAGCTTCCAGACTGCATTTGCGATTTCAGAAGGCAGACGTGCTTTATCCGTCCCCAAAAAGTCATTCCATGACATGGCGATACATTGAGCGCCAAAACATTGTGCAATCCGGCAGAACAGTTCTGGATGGCTATTTTGCTCATCGATACAAAGAATATTCATACGTTGGCCTTCAGGATTGACTGCATTTCGCAGCAGAATTCATCAGCAGACATCATGCGACAGATCCGCCTGTGTTCTTCAGCCAAAGCCAAATGTTTTGTACTCAATCTTTCATCGTTCCAGAGAACAGGAATTGTATCAATCGGCTTCTTTTTAGCTTTGATAATGTTTGGGAGCGCAGGAAATCTGGGTTCAGCGAGTCGAAGTTCCGAAGTGACGACAAACGGCAATTTAAGCTGATAATGGGCAATTCCTCCATCATCTTCACAAAAGATTTGCCATTTTTCATTTTGAAAAGACATATCAAAACAAGAACAAAGACACGGCACGTTCAAACGATGAGCGAGTATTTGAGCAGTCAAATGAGACTCAAAATTGACCCCCATTTTTCCAAGCATCCAAATCGTATTTTGATTGGGTTCGAAGGCAGAAAGTACAGTATTTACGACAATTTCGGGTGACAATCGTGCGTTATTGGATTCACCCCAGACAGCTCGGTCGGCTCCCATTGCAAGCATTTTGAGAAGATGATTTCTGGAAGGAGCCAAACTAAAAACAATGACTTCATCAATCAGACCATTTTCCTTAAGCTGAACCGCTTTTTCAACAGCAATGAGATCGAAATCGTTGACAATCTCATTATCAGGCGTTGCATCCAAATGAAGATTGTCAGAGCATCCAAGAGTTTCTTCCGGATTCTGAACGGTTGAAACGAAAACAATGGCACGCCGGCTCATGGCTGAACCTCACAAATCGGAGACCGATCATACGGATAATTTCTTTCGATGAGCAAATTGGAAACATCTGTTACGACAGAAGCATCTGAACTGCATAGAAGAGCATCAATAAAGTGCACAAAGTGCACGGTGTTTCGACACTCAAGCTGTTCGGTTGGCTCTGAAGGACATCTTTCGGCTGAAAAATAAGATTCTGACTTAAGATAACGCTGACTGGAAATTGCGGAAAAAATCTGTTTTGCAGAAAATGCAATTCCATCCGAAGGCTGTACAGGATCTTTTACTTCAGAACCATCCCAAAAATCCCATAACATATAGGTAATCCAGCCTTCAGCGATATTTTGATATATTCCCGAAGAGATATCAGGCTGTGGAACATAAATATTACCACCGAGAGCCCCATCATACAAATGGGCATAATCCAGCCAATAGCTTCCATTTTGAAGAACACGCCAGTACTGAGTGACGGGGGCATTGTTTCTCAGGCTCATCATTTCGAGTGAGAAGAAAGTTGCCCATCCCTCACTCCACGCAAGTGTAGGGTGACTAATACCGGTCAGATAATGGATTCCACCAGTTGTATCGTCGCGTTTCTGGAAGAGAACAAAATGCCCGAATTCATGCAAAATTGTTGGATATCCCCACGCAGATTCGTCCGTTGAAGCACCACCGACGAACATTGCCGAATCAAATGACATTTTTCCGACATAAAGTTTATCTCTGATATAACAGGAACCACAAGACCATGATAGTTCAGGAGTCCAAATAATTCCCATGGAAGGCAGTTTGTTCAAATCGTATGAAAATCCATATCGAATGAGATCATCGTAAGCCCGAACAATGAGTTGATAGAGATAAAGAGCACCAGAAAACAACTCGGTTGTAATTCTGATATCGCCCAAATCACCAGGATCATCGGGAATTGTATAATTCGAAAGTCTGATAGTCCACTCCCACAGTTCTCTGGACTCATCCGCATTCTGTTTAAAGATGGCGACTTTTGGTTTATCAGCGACATTCCAAACGGGAACAATAGACAGCCAGTCAGAGGCAATGGGCAATCTCGACAAAGTCATTTCAAAAGTCCCATCGGAAGCAGTCGTCGTCTGTGCGAGTTCATTTCCTGAATTATCGCGTAAAGAAATGGGAATTCTGCTGCCGTTGATATCGAGCTTTTTATCAAGTCTAGGGGAAGTCGTAATATCGAAGAAAACAGTCTGTGTTTCGATCAGAAGTCGTCCTTTAACTCTAAAAGGCATGCATTTTCCGTTGGACTCATTACAAGAGCTCTGTGCGCCACAAGTTCCGCAAGAATTACCACACCCATCGGATCCACATTCTCTATTGGCACAAGATGCGCGACATGAATCACAAATCCCGCTGTAACACAAAAAGCCATTTGAGCAAGTCCCGCAAGAACTGCCGCATCCATCATCGCCACAAACTTTATCAGTGCAATCCGCAATACATTCACTTGGATTGGAACAAACACCGTTTCGACAAACATAGCCATTGGAACAGGAACCACAGGTTCCGCCGCATCCATCATCACCGCATTGTTTTTCGTCACAATTGGGTTTGCATTCATTCGTACAGATGCCACTTGAATTCTGGCATATCATTCCATTCCAACACGTCCCACACGATCCGCCACAACCATCATCACCGCAGTTTTTACCTTCACAATCGGGAGTACACGAAATGGTTTGGCACCCCCCATTAACACACTGTGTTCCAAAATCAGAACACTGCCCGCAAACACCACCACATCCATCGGGACCACATTCACGCCCATTGCAAATTGGCTGGCAAGAATCATCTACTTCTGCACACGCACAACCAATTGCCCCTGCAACCATCAGACACACAAGCATTTGATATTTCATTCTTCACACTCCAGTGCTCTCATGGCCAGTATCAGACGCTTTGCAAGTTGATTTGTCTCAGCTTCAACCCCCTCATAATACGGCATTGACAGGGCTATCAGATATTTTTCATTTCCATCAGCCGAAGAAACGACACCGATCTCGAGGCGATCATCCCCAATGACCTTTCCACCTTTATTATAAACAAGTACATCATTTCCAAGAACTTCAGCAACTCCTTTTCCAATACAAGAAGGAGCTTCCAAAAGTGCCTGATTCAGCATTTTGACATCATCATTGTAAACGGGAAAACGATAGTCGGCGGGAAGATTATCATGAAAAACAACCCGAAAAACAGTTTCAGCAAGTTCCGCCAGTGTCGTGCAATTGCTCTCGCGGGGACAAAGAGAACGCATTCTACCGGAACTCACCCGACTCTCAATCTGACCAATTTTATCGCCTTCTTCATAAACAATGACGGGGGAAGTTCTAATGTTATCCCCCGGTTTATGTCGAACGTACCTTCGCTGAAGTGTCATCGTTGGATAGCCAAATACATCCGGAAGATAATGATCATTGATTTCATCGAACCCAGCAATCTCCATCAAGCGATTATAAGCTGTATTATTGCTTGGAATAATAGCTTCCCGGCAAAGTTCTTCCGCAGTTCCCTCAAAATGACCTTCCTGATCATTAAACGACAATCTGGCTTTATGGCTGAGTCCATATGCATTGAGCTTTATAAGAGCCATGACAGATGCCATCAGCTTTACTGTTGATGCTGGCCAGAATCGTTCTTCTCCCGAAATCGTCATTGAATACTCAAATGCCGTATCACCATATGAAAAATACTGCATCTGAAGGTGTCCATCTTGAATTCTTATTGGTGCAATCAATGCAAAACAGTCTTTCGGAACACCCCATCCATTTTTAGCAAAATACGAAATCAACCAATCTCTATCTGCCTTTTTAAAAATCCAGTCGAACCACAAATCCATAGAAGGAACGGAAAACCATCGTGCATCAGCATCAGATGCACTTTTTTCAGAGTTTTCCACAACCCGGCGAATCCGAGAATCGGCTGATATCCCTTCATCCTTTTGCAAACTCTCAGAATCTTTAGCAGGTAAAATGTCGCTCTCTAAAGACCTCACAACCGATGATGGCATTTCGCCATCTGAAACCGATACCTGCTCAGCATTGTCCTGTGCAAAAGCAGCATTCGAAATCAGCAGTAAAATCAAAAAATAATGGATATAGTGTAATGAATGTCTCATTTTTTCACATGATTCAAAGAAGCATGTAGAGTGCGAACAGCCTCAGGATAAGTCATACCGGAAATAATATTTTTTTTAAGTTCAGGAATGATATCAGAAAAGTTCCAAGGAACAGTGAACCCATCAGAACGATGTTTCATCCAATCCAACGCCCGTTGATGTCGATCAATTTCAGATAAATTCTGTTGAGAACGATGAACCTCAAGGCTTGCCGGTATTTTTTCAACAAATTTTTTCAATCTCTTGACGCGTTCATCCATTCCGGACTGAATGCGTTCAATAGCAGCCTCGAACAAAGGCAATTCCTCATCTTGAGCAAATAATTCGAGTCTCACATTTTCGTACCACGACTTGAGCATTCTAAGCTGCTCAATATAATAGCTCGTATTAGAGACCTTAATATCCGGGCGTCTGACAGCAATTGGCTCAAAAGGCTGTTCAAAGGCACAACCAGTCGTGCTGATGAGAGTATTATCGGAAACATTGGCAGCCAATTTTGAACCAGCCGCGATAACAGAACCAAATCCAACGTGAACCGGACTGATGATCTGAGTCTGGCCTCCCACAAACACTGGCTTTTCAGAAAGGAAGACCCCGTGTTCAACATCACCAAAGATCGAAGCAAACTTATCTCCCTGAGGAGTATAGTTATAAAGAGCCATACAGGAACCGATTTCGGAATGCACTTTCCGGCTTGTTCCTCCAGCCATCAATGCATCACAAAAATTGATGAGAGAACCTGCGACAACATCAGGAAACAGAATGGTTTGCTTAAGTCCAACGGTATGTCCGAGTTCAGCCCCTTCCTCTAAAAGACAGCCTTCACGAATTTCCGCTCCATTTCTAACGATAACACCATCCAGCAAAGTACAGTCGCGATACACGCCCTGCATAATTCGAGCATTCGCACCGATTTGTGCATTTTCGACAAGAGCCCCTCCACCCTCACCCACGATGGCATTTCGACCTATAAACGTCTTTTTCCCGCGCAAAATCGTTCCCGGATAGATGACAGCACCCGGAAATATTCGATTTTCATCGATATCTTCTAAAACGATCGAACCCGGAGCTGGGATGACAACGCCTTTCGAAATGAGTTTATCCTTCATCTCATTTTTCCTTTGTCAAAACCTCTTTTCCTTTGGCGAAGTTGACGGTTCTCCACACCTTTCCATCCTGGCGCCACCAAGTCCATAGCCCCTCTCTTAAACCATTGACGTATTCTCCGGTGCCTTCTTTCTGGCCATTTTCATAATACGAAGACCACGTTCCGGTTTCTTTTCCATCCTTAAAGACGCCTTCTTCACGAATTTGGCCATTCGGATACTTCCAAACCCATGCACCATCGCGTTTTCCTTCCACAAACAGACCTTCACTCGATACAGTTTCTGTCACATCATGAAAAGTTGTCCACAAACCAGTTTCGACACCATTGTCATAGTTTCCGCTGAACTTCTTGAGTCCATTCTCATAAAATCCGGTCCAGTTACCGACCTTGCGATCAATCGAATATGAACCACTCAGCATTGGTTTGCCATTTGAATAATAATATTCCCACATACCATTCATATGGCCCATGTGGATAGAACCTTTCTTTTCAAGTGTTCCGTTAACACTGTACCACTGCCACTCATTTTCACGCATTTTATACATCTGTAAAGGCTGTTCTCTATTCACAGCACAAACAGTACAACCGATTTCACGATTCTCAGCATCAATTTTATATTCACCACGAATATTAGAACATGCAGTACTTGCAGCTGAAACAATATCGCCATTATCATATTCCAGGGAATACCATATTTTCCCTTGTTTTGTCTTGTCATCTTTTAAATAATAGTTCCAGCGTCCAATCTTCAAATCACCAATATATCCGGAAAAAACACGACCAGAAGCCTGAAGAGAACCATCCGAATAATATAATTTCATTTCGGCATTGCCACTTTCATCCCCATCATTCTTTGCCGAATATTTCGTGTCAGAAGACACTTGTCCGCCATGTGTATAAGCATGCCACAATCCGGACGGTGAACCATTGTTATAAAAATATTCATATGCAATATGGCCATCCGTATAATATACATTCATATCTCCATTTTTTATACCATTCGAATAATTAACTTCAATAGAAAGAACACCGTTGTTGAACCACTGTTTATAGGTTCCATGATTCATCCCATTTTTATAATCGATTTCCTGCTCAAGACTGCCACTATCAAACCACTTTTTCCAATGACCGGTCTTATTCCCATGGTAGTAATCGCCTTCTTCAGAAGGATTGCCGTTGAACCACCACGATTTGTAATGTCCAGTTCCATGATTGATGACACTGGGTTCTCCCATGAGATTTCCATTTCTGTCACGAAATTCTATTGTTCCTTCCGGAACTCCACTTTTTATCTCATATTCAGCAAGGATTTCTCCATAAACGGAATCCGGCTCTTTCGCTGGATGATATTCCACCGTTCGACCAACCGGTCGCCCGTCATCCATGGATACAATTTTCCAAACTTCGCCGGTTCTGTAAAAATACACGCGACGATACGTCGTTCCATCCTCTCCATTACAATTGATATAAACCTCTTCGTGCTCATAATCGAGATATGATGGCTTGGTTTTCACGCCTTCGTGCATACAAAGCTCAAACGTCGGTCCATCATTGATATTTCCATTTTTGTCATACTTTATATTCATCCATGGAGTTCCGACCGTTGTATATAACTGTATGTCACCAACTCTCCTTCCAGTGTCCTCCGGAACTTCAAACATGCTGTAACCATCGGCAATCTTTACGCCGTCACTGTTGAACCATTCCGTCCAGCGAGCATCCATATCTTCTGGCGCATTTGGCGGCAAATCAGAAGGTTGGGCTTTGCGATCAAAGTCGCGACGCATGTTGATCATGCCCGGTTCCGCAAAAAAATCCCATTTTCCAACAGGTTTACCGTCTTTGTACTGACCAAGAACTGTCGGCAGACATTCGACATATTCCTCATATTTTCCGTCAAGAATTCCACCATCTTTATAGGTTTTAACCTCAGAAAGCGCCCCCATCTCGTTCCACACAAAGGAAGTTCCGGAAAATTCACCATCAACATAATGACGAAGCACACGCGTAAACTCCTCCGGCGCATTCAAAAAGACTTCCCATCCCGTCTTCTTTCCGCCTATCATCCAGACATATCCAAGTGCGGATTTTTCGCTTATTTCACTATAAAATTTATCATTTTTGCCGTAATTCATGGAATACATCCATCGACCTTCGGCCGTATCTTTCACGAGACACCCGACAAGACGCAGCGAGACTGTTTCATCAAGCGGCGAAACCGCAGCCATACTGCTCCATCGCCCGCCCGCATTTTGGCATGTTTCCGGTGAAATAATATTTAAAGCACTTTCTGGTTTGTCCGGCGTATACGAAAGCGAATAGGGATCCATTGGCGGTCTCGAAATCACATCGGGATTGCTCAAATCAGGCCTTTCCGGCACAGCTTCCTGAGCTGAAACCGCTTGAATCATCGACAGGGATATTGCGGCTGATAAAACACTTACGATTCGCCAATTCATACTCAATTTCCTATAAGCAATGCATGATACCCTGTTTGGGGTACACCAGTTTTTCTTGTTTACATGGAATTTCCAAAGTCTTCAATAAGTTCTGAACAAGTGTTTTCAGGGAGCAGGCCTATGCCCTTCGGGCATACAGCCTGCCTGGCGATTCTATCGGCTGCACCGATACGAATCGCCCTCCTTTTTGGGACTTTTGACCACTCAAAATCCTCGCTTTTCAGATAACCTCACACGCACTCAAAACGTTGCAACTCAGCCGAGGTAAATCTATACTCAGCATAAATGCAGGTACAGCCTAGGCTTTTACCGGAATGGGAAAAGGACCCCCTACACGCGCTTAACTAAAATATGGCTTAGTTTGTTGCGTTGGTATCACCGCAATTTCATTGTGGATTCCAAAGGCCTTAGGCCTTTGGCGGGGGGCCGAAAAGCTGACCGTCCGGTGGACGGTTAGCTTTGCAGAGCCCAGTAAGCAAATGAAATGTTACCTTAAATTCCTCCTCGCCATAATGGAGAGGAGGAACGTCACGAAGTGACAAGGAGGTGAGGCG
>JAZRWV010000456.1:0-1760 GCA_045599925.1 Myxococcota bacterium | reverse complement strand
AGTGATGAGATTTTTGAGCAGCCTGGCCAACGGCATCCTGAATGATGAGTTCCTTGACTGTGCCAGTTTGTTTTTCAATTCCCTGAATACTGACGACCCCATCAGCATCAATGCTGAACTGAACTTCAATGCGAGGTTTGCCTGCGGGCATTGGTGGAATATCGCTCAAAAGGAAAGAGCCGAGTTTTGCGCATTCACTGGCTTTGGGTGAATCTCCCTGGAGAATGGCGATGCGCACGAAATTCTGGTTGTCTTCTGTTGTGGTAAATATTTTTGATGCCCTGAAAGGAATGGTTGTATTTCTTTCGATAATGGTGGAGACTTTGTCACCAGCTGTTTCGACGCCGAGATTAAGAGGTGTGACGTCAAGGAGAATAACTTCTTCAATATCCCCACCCAGAATACCGGATTGAATTGCAGCACCAAGCGCAACCGCTTCATCGGGGTTGACGCCATGACTGATTTTCTGACCGAATATCTTTTCGACGCGTTCTCTGACGATAGGCATTCTGGTCATGCCGCCGACGAGAAGAACTTCATCGAGATCGTCAGGTTTGAGGCCTGCTTCTTTGAGAGCATCCAGACAAGGCCCATCCAGTTTGTTGATGAGTGGTACAACAAGTGATTCGAGTTCTTCCCTGGTAATCATTGCAGAAAGATGAACCGGTCCTTGAGGGCCTATGGCGAGGAATGGAAGATTGACGTTTGTTTCCGTGAGAGTTGAGAGTTCGCATTTAAGGGATTCTGCGGCTTCTCTGACTCTTTGAACAGCCATTTTGTCATTGGAAATGTCAAGGCCGGTTTCTTTTTTAAACTGACTGGCCAGATGTTCATAGATTTTAGTATCAAAATCATTGCCACCGAGGTGGTTGTTGCCTGCTGTTGCAAGAACTTTGAATGTTCCTTCTTTGCACTGCAAAATGGAAACATCAAAAGTGCCACCGCCAAGATCAAATACGGCGACATATCCAGAAGAACGTTTTTTAACCCCAAATGCAAGTGCTGCAAGTGTGGGTTCGTTCATAATGCGAAGGACTTCAAGGCCGGCCTGTTGGCAGGCTTCTCTCGTGGATTGTCTTTGGGCATCATTGAAGTAAGCAGGAACAGCCACAACACATTGGGAAATTTTTTCCGAGCAATAATTTTCTGCACATTCTTTAAGACGACCAACAATCATCGAACTGATTTCTTCTGGGCTAAAGTTCTGATCGCCTATTTCAACCCATGCATCCCCTGTAGGGCTTGGAATGATGTGATAAGGAAGGCTTTGGGCAATATCCTTGACATCCTGATCGCTGGCGCGTCGTCCAATTAATCGCTTTATTCCAAAAATAGTGCGTTCAGGATTGACTGCAGCCTGTCTTTTGGCATGAACCCCTATATGACATTCTCCTTTTGTCGTGAATGCCACCATAGAGGGTGTCGTTCGTTTGCCTTCCGCATTCACAATCACAACGGGTTCGTTACCTTCGATAATGGCAATACATGAGTTTGTTGTACCAAGATCTATTCCCAGGATTTTTCCCATATTTTCCTTCCTCGGATGGACAAACTGCTCATAATGAACCGTTTGTAACAAAATGTGTATCTCTCTGGAGCAAAATATCCCCTTTTCTTTTTTACACTCATACATTGATTCTGTAAACGAATTATAAATCACAAGATAAAAAGTGGTTACAGTTCAGCCTGATTGGCTGTTACTGTTACATCTCAGCCGAGGGGTGAATGCAAAACAACTGAAATATAGGCACTAATTAAGT
>JAZRWV010000455.1:0-1972 GCA_045599925.1 Myxococcota bacterium | reverse complement strand
CATTTGAACTGTTACATCGTTTATCGCCGTCGGAACAGACAATCGCCGTGCAGTCATTATTGGCGCACATTTCCGTCGACTTGCATTCCTTCGAAACGGCCCAGGCATTGTTCATACAGGTTTCGACATTATTCAGATTGCACTGCTTTGCATTTTCTTCGCAAATCGTCTCAATACAGTCTTTGTGCTCGACACTGCACTGGTCATTGGTATCGCAAGCGACTTCAACCCATTTATTGTTCTGACAAGTGCGTTTCTTTCCCTTATCTACGCATTCAAAATCACCATCATCACAAACGTGTTCTTCGCAAGACGCCTTGTTTTCCCGGACGATGCAGTCCTGATTCTGAGCGCAGGTTGTAACGGTTTCAACCCCTTGATTGCATGTCACTGCATTGCCCTGACGGCACTCGGATGCCCCATCTACACAAGAGGAAACACACGTATCGATCAGACATTTTGTACCTGCCGGGCAGTCATCCTTTTTAACATATCTGCCGTCAGAACAAATCATCGTGGCCAAACTGTCATCACTGCACTTGATTGCCCTGCCAGAACACTCGGGTTTTGCCACACACTGAAGCGATTCAGCATTACAAATCTGGTCAGCCTGTGCACAGTTGAAATCTTCCTTCCATTCCCCGCCCGAACATTTCATCAAAACATTGTTGATGACATCGCATCTTTTGGCATTTTCCTCACAACCTTTTTTGCACGAAAACGATGTTTTATCGCACTCAGCGCCATCCGTGCAGGTTTCATCGAGACTCCAAAAGCCATTGTCACACTTGAACACACGGCTCAGGTTTTCATCACATTTTTTCACATCCCCACTGCATTCGGGAAGCCTGTCACAATCAGCCGACTGAGTATTGCATACGGTCTGGGGCGTACATGTTTTACTGAGCCCCCAACTGCCACTCTGGCAATGATAAAGGCTATTGTTCTCGCATTTGATCTCTGTTGCCTCGCATTCGGCTTCAGCCGTGCGCTTGACACAGTCATTTTGAGCAGGATTGCACCATTCATCGTCCTGACAAACCTTGCTTGTCACGAAGCTTCCGCCACTACAGACGAGAAGCTGATTTGCATTGGGGTCACACGCGAGCATCTTTTCTGTGCATTTGGACTCACATCCGCCATTGGCGCATGGATCAATCACTGCCGGTTTGCATGAAAGCGAAGCATAATCGCAGGTTGTGCCATTCTGACACTGCTGAACAGTCGACCATTTTCCATTGATACACGTGAGCAGTTCAGATCTGTCATCAGAACACTTTTTGGCGTCTCCAACACAGTCCAGCGGATCGGATTCAACGGCTTCTGAACAGCCTAAGACGAGTGCAAAAAGACAAAGTGCATAAATATTTCTGTATTTCATACCAGCTCCCTGTTTGGCGAAACGACAAAAAAGCCAGTACTTTTTACCCCGATTTTGTTTGATTTCAAGTCATTTGTGGTGATTCTGGGGGCATGGCTATTGGCCTGGAGGCGTTGTACACAACGCCTCCAGGCCAATACGCCATGCAGTGTACGCAGCCTATCGGTTGCCACCGATACGGCTGCGACACTTTATATTAAATAATCTTTCATATTAATTTGAATCCATCCACATCGCTGAACGACCCGAATCCATAATGTCATCGCAGCCGGTTCAACGACAATCTGATAGCGCGTAAACTCACACATCGGGCCACCAGCTGCTATATCAGTCTGCATAATCGACATGATTTTGGGTGAATCTATTAATCCTTTGTACTGTTCAGCCAGATTCACCAGATTTTTTCTTCTTGTCAGCGAATTCCAGCTATTTTTGTCAGTCGGCACCGGATATATCCATGACTCATTCACATAATGATTGCTTATTGCCATCAGGCCGCCAGGCGTCATCACATCAGCTCGCTGAACACCGTCGTAACACCATTCATAAGCCCTCGCAGAATCCGCATTTGCCACGCCAATAATAAATGAC
>JAZRWV010000454.1:0-5134 GCA_045599925.1 Myxococcota bacterium | reverse complement strand
AAAGTCGATGTACCCGTCGATGCATCTCAAACGGATAATTCAGCAAACAACGATTATTCGTTTATTTGTAGCACCGAAAAAGACGGTGAATACAAGAGCTGCTCAAAAATAACGGCCAAATTGGATGAAATTCTCCCAATTTATGTCAAACTTAAAAAAGGCAATGACACAACCACTAAAGGCGATCTCGATCTTAGCCTCATTTATGATAGTAGCCTGAAAACGAATAACGCCGGCTTTAACAAGCGAAATGGCCCAAAAGAAACAACTGTTTCTGCTAAAAATGGCGTCTATACCATCAATTTCTGGGCTGGTACTGCTTATGATGCACAGTATTACATTTACGCAAAAGAAAGTAATACGAAATCTGCCTATATTCCCATCAGCGTTGTCAATTCACTCAATATGCCAACAGCAGAAGGCGATAAGGCTGATTACAACGAAGCTCTTGAACCGCCAAGCACCCTTGGCGTCTATAACCCAGACCTCGGCGATGTCGAACTCGAAATTGCTCCGGGATATTCATCATCCATCACATCTCCGGTCATTAAAACGCTCGATCTCAAAGTCGTCGTTAAAAAGAAAAATGACAAGCACACGCTCGTTCCGAATGAAAAAACTGTTTGGAAAGTCACTCGCGGCAAATCCATCAATAACAACGCCACCCTTATTTCCAATACCGCAGAAACGAACAATGTCGGGATGGCAACCAATCAGTTCTATACAGGAACTGGTTATAATTCTGTTTACTACGTCAGTGTCTTCCATCCAAACTATCGCGATGAAGATAAAAATCCCATTCCTGTCATATTTACAGTGACAACGGCTAACAGTACAGGATCTGTCCCTGGTCCTACAGGCGATCCAACACATCCGGATGGCGATTCCACAGCAACTGATGGTACGGATTGTCAAACCAACGACTGCTCAGGAAAAGACCTCTCAACGGTGAATGGGCAGACAACCAACCCCGCTTATCCACAAGGTCCTGGTTGTGGTGAAGGACTTGACGGCAATACCGTAACTGATTCCGGAAAACAAGGATGTTTGCTTCTGACTGTTGTCGGTGACAACTCCATCATTGCGCCAACTGGAACTACCATCAATGTTAAAGTCCGTCTAATCTGGAAAAATGGCTCCGAAGATACCCCCATTAAAGACAACATCATCTGGACACTGGATAAAAGTTCTGAAGCCGATGGCGCTCTGATCGGTTCAAAAACACAAACCGATTCCAATGGCGAAGCTACAATTCGTTTCAAGACTGGTTCAAAAGACACAACTTATAGAATTAATGCCTATTATCCGAATATTCACGACGGAAAAGATATGATTCCTCATTCCATTTTCGTCGCAGTCAAATCTGTACCAGATCCTTCCCAGCCCTCAGAACTCAATAAGATTAATGTCAAAGCAAACTCCTCCTCTCTTAAGAAAAAAGGCGAGATCACGGACGTCAGCTATTACATCATGTCTTCAAATTATGTGAGCTGTGGTAACGAGTTTGTCTTTAATAATAAAAATAAACGCATTACAGCATGCGATGCTCTGCCCTCTTCTCAAGAAAACAAAAATCAGTGCGATCTCGAAGCTAAAGCCGGTGATAAAAATGATTATGCCACTTCAGCTGACATTAAAGATCCGCACGATCGTTTCGTCGTCTATGCAGTCGCCAATGATTCCAGTGGCATGCCGATTGGTTATGGCTGTCAGGATATGAATATCTTCACATCAGCAAAAACACCGACTGATTGTGACAAAGATAATGAAAATGAAGAAAATCACACCTGGATATATCAATACGACAAACTCGGAAACAAAGTTCAGGACGAAACAGGAAAAGACGTCAAAGTTTGCCTGCCAACACGCGAAATTAATGTCAATATTTCACTTGGTGATGTCCCAATGGTCATCGGCAACACATACAAGACAAAAACACTCGTCAACCTCGGCCCACTCATGAAAGAAGGCTCTGATATCGATAAATCCCTTGATTCCGTCATGAAAGTTTATGACAGATTTATCGGCCCCGAACCTGTTGATAAAATCATGGGAAAGGTTGAAGAATTTATTCTATTCAAATCAAATGGTGACATATCTTCATGTGCCCAACAATTCCGTACACAAACTAATAGCTGTCAAGGTATTGATTCTAAATCAAACTGTCCTGGTTATTCTGAGGAGACCAAAAATAATAAATCAGTATATACAGGTTGTAGCTGCGTTTGCGCAACCATGTATTACTGGACTGCAGTCAATCCGATTGGCTCCAAAGTATCAGCCCTCGCCAAAAAAGGTATAAGGGCTTTACTTGAAAAATATCTCGGTGGCGACAAAATTCAGGAAATCGTCTGCAGTGCTTTTGACGGCATTCAGTTCGTTACATTGACTGGCGATATTAAGTGGAAAAAAGAAAACGATAAACTCATCGGCAGTATGAAATACAGCGGAGCTAATATCCCGTTTACCGATAAAAATATCACCCTTCCAGGAAATGCTGTCGAAGGTAAATGGAGAAATGCTGCTATTGTTAACGACACACAGGTAAGTATCTCTGACTATACATTGAACTTCACTTATGGCGAGTTCATTTATGAACTCGTTGGCAAACTCATTGGCAAACTTAAAGATAATGGCGAAATTGATTTCTCAGAAATCATCAAATGCGATGAAATTTTCGCCAATTTATCCTTGCCAATTATTGGCTCACTCTCTGGTTTATCTCTTATCTGTAAACTAGGTGTTAACGACCTTTTAGGGAAATATATAGCAAATTTCGCAGTCAATAAATATGCCGCTCTCAGTATGACACTTCAGGGCTCGGCTGACTTTACCCAGGGAACAACCTGCATTAAGCCTTCCAGTGGCATTGGATGTACAGCATTAAACATTGAAAATGGCCAGTGGGAAGGTACCGGTACACTCGGCGAAGAAAAAGCCGATGGCAAAACAGCAGATTCAACCCTGAACGGCATCTGGATTGGCTACACCACCGGACAGCCTGAACCCGAATTCAAATACGGCGACAAAACAGCCGAAGAATTCATGGCAGAAAACAGCCTTTGCCGCAAGAAGATGAAAGAACAGGCCGATGGAAGCAAGCTCAAGAGTAATAAAGACTGCCTCGGCGGTTATGACAATATCTCTGCAAGAGCTTCGAGCAACCATTGCGATAAAAAGAACTGTCAGGAATCCAAATCCATCGTCGTCTGCGATGAAAATGGCCTCGTCGAACAATATAAAACAGCAACAGCCGCCGAAATCATCAAAGCGGCAAACAACTATTGCAAAGGAAAAGACGCTGATAAGGCCAGTTGTTCAGCCAATCCGGAAATCATCAATGGCGGGCTCGGACTCAAAAACTCCGATTGCCTCAATAAATGCGACTCGAATCCCGAATGCCAGAATAACGCCTCAATCGTCGTCTGCAGTGGTTCTGAGAATATTGCACCAAATGAAATCTGTGCTGATTTCACAGGTTCACAGGATGAATGCCTGAAACAAAAATCACAGGAAGCATGCATCGGTAAATGCGATGAACCCGCTTGTGTCATGAACGAGGATGTCGCCGGAAATTGCAAGGCAACACCAACCTCAGCACCTGAACCTGAACCCAAACCAGCCTCCGAAGTGATTGCAACATGGAGTACTTTCAGTACCTATATCAACAGCGATAATCACGCAAAAGATGATGTTCTTAAATCTGATGCTTCAAAAGGCATTGTCGCTAATAATACGCTCGATGGTGGAGCAAAATTCACTTATGTATGCGATAGCGATATCCCATTAAAAATCGTTGCCGGAAAAGACGGCGTGCTTGGTGCTGTCGGCACACAGGCCGTCAATGGCAATAAAACCAGCTGCTATTTTGCCATCGACGTATCCGGTGTTATCGATTACGAAGTCACAAAGATCGAATTCGATATCATGCACCCCGACAGACAGATTGATTATCAAAACTTTAATCCAACAGAAGCATTTCCTTTTGGCTGGATAAATCCTTCCGGAACATGGCACACAAATACAGTTGAATTCCCGGATCAGAAGGACAACAATTTCAAACTCAAATTCTGGCCTTCCATTCCAGGTAATACCGAGGCCAACAAAGATGATTACAAGATGATGCGCGTTGACAACGTCAAAGTCTGGGGTATTAAAATCGAAGATAACACCAAAGACCAAACCCCTGATGAAAACTCAGGAACAGGCAACTAATCAGTTATCCCCTTCATTCATTAACCGCCAGCCCGTTTGGGCTGGCGATTTTTTTGGATATTTAAATGAAAACAATATTAGCTTCTCAAAATGCCCACAAAGCAGAAGAATTCGCAGCAGCCATTCATTCCATTCAAGTCAATCCGGCCCCACATGGTGTCGATGTCGATGAAAATGAAACGACTTTCATTGGCAATGCACGTTTGAAAGCCCGAGCATATGCTCTTGCTTTTGCTCAAAATGCTTTAGCCGATGATTCAGGTCTGTGTGTCGATGCATTGAATGGTAATCCAGGAATTCATAGCCAGAGATTTGCCATTCTTCCCCCCGATGTTGATGATGATCCAGACAGAACAGCCGCCAATAATCGAAAACTGCTTCGATATCTTAAAGACGTTCCTGAAGAAAAACGAACGGCTCATTTCTCTTGCGCACTATGTCTCGTTTTGGTTGAAAGAGAAGACATCGAAAAATTAAAAGTATTATCGGGTAAAATGCTCCCCCAAACGGCTGAAATTCACTTCTACAATGCCCAAAATGTCGAAATATTAGCGAGTTCTTCAGATATAACCAGAGCAGAACTCGTTCTCGAAGCCCAGGCTCCCGGAAGAATTCTCACAGAAAAGCACGGAGAATGCGGTTTTGGTTACGATCCATTGTTCTATTGTCCTGAAACACAATGCACATTTGCAGAACTGACAAAAGAACAGAAATTAGCAGTTTCACATCGAGGTCGAGCCATTTCGATGCTAAAATCGATTCTTGAAGAAACATAAATACACAGTGCGCGGCCGTATCGACAGTAAAGACGTTTCATGAAACGTCTTTACTGTCGATAGCCCGCGCCAATCGCATGGCGTATTGACTTGTAGAGAAGCGCGATTTGCGCATCTCTACAAGCCAATAGCCATGCCCCAAA
>JAZRWV010000453.1:0-3718 GCA_045599925.1 Myxococcota bacterium | reverse complement strand
TCGGCGCTGAAAATTGGGTTGGGAAATTCGCCGAAACATAAAATCCAAGCCCCCCCTGAATTACCTTTTAGACACTCTCGATTTGTAGTAAAATTGTTATTCGTGTATGTCCAATTGTGGACATAACAATTTCAAAACGGGTGTCATCTGATGATCACAATTGGTGGCTACATCCATCGCGGAGAATTGGAAGATCTTGTCTGGCGCTGGCTTCACAATCGGGTCCTGCCCGATGATCCGGAGCGCGTCACCAAACTCATCCACTTCAACAACATCTACGCCAGTCGCTACCTCACTTATTGGGCAAAGCAACTCTTTACAGAGCTTGCTGGAACGAGAACGACCGAAGTCAGCATTCAGACCAAGGCGGAACTTAAAGATGCTCTCGTCAGCTATCCGCATTATCACACCAGTCACATCGACGAACTCGTTCGGAACTATATCGCCCACAGAGAGCTTTACTATATCGAAACCCCTATCCATGCAAAACTCTACTTTGCCGGCCAGGGAAATGATCATCGACTCATCGGTTCTCAACGCATCAAACGCGCTCGAAGACTCGCCGAAAAAGCTTCCCGAAGAATCGTCGACATGATCTTCGGCGCCATCAAAAAACGTGCTGAAGACTACGCCGATATGCGAGCAAAACAACTCGGCATCGCAAGATCCCAGCTCGTCACAAGCGAAAGCGATATGATTCATGAGTTCGAAAGAGCTGAAAACAGAATCGTCGAAGATCTGCGAGACGGCGTTCATTTTCCGCGCATTACTGCGCCCCCGATTAACGATGTCGTCGGCCTTAAAGTTATCATTGAACCCAATCAAGAACAGCGTCTTTTCGATTATATCGAAACGAGAACCCGATGTGATATCTTCGAAATCGAACCCCATCACAAAAAGGACTATCACGCCACAAATCTCATTCTGCGCGCATGCCCAAGAAAAGATATCCTCGTCCGGGAACCCGTCGATCCAAAACTCGTCGCAGCTATGCGCGCAAGAGGCCTTTGGAATGGCGATATTCAAAAGGAATTCGAGAACTTTGTCTACTCCGGCGAAGACGAAATCTTTCTCGAAATCATCTATTCCTCCTTCAGCGATCTGCTCGAATCAGAAATCGGAAACTCCATGCACGAAACCCGAATCTCAGACCAGAGAGCAAAAGAAGAATACACCGGACACCTCGCCCGCAATATCGAATATCTCGTTCTTTATATCTTCGCTTTTGCTTCTTTTCCAAGCGATCACCTCGAAGAATGCGCCATCAAAGTCTGGTCGCATTACCTACCCGATTACTTCAATGAAGTCATGAAACGGCTTTATCGCATTGAAGAACCTATTTCATACTAGTTTTTTTAGCCCATCAATCGGGCTTAGTTCTTTTTCGTTGTACACATTAGCAGGTGTTTCTATGCAAATGAAAAAACACAAATTTGCACTATTGACTGGATTAACCATCGGAACATGGATGATTCCATCACTCGCCTTCGCAGAAGACTGCGATACTCTTGATACAAACACGGAATGGCAAACAGGAATGGGAAAAGTCCGCAATGCCTATGAAATCAAAGACTATTCCCGCGTCATTGAGGAAGCAAAACCTCTCTTTGCGATCTGCCCACGTGCCCCGGAACTCAACTACTACACGGGGTCTGCACTGAAAAAAAACGGCGACACCGCGCGTGCACTCCGTTACCTCCAGGAAGCAGCCAAAGGCACAACGGAATTCGACGTCAATCCGGTTATGAGCCGTACAATCTGGTACACGCTCTACGAAGCTGAAAACCCCGACAGAACCGCAAACGCCGTTGCAGAACAAAACCAAAAAATAGAAGCATTAATCGCTCAGAATGAAGAAAGCAAACAAGTCATCAGCGACATGAAAACAAACGTCGCAACGGTTGAACTCTATTCGGCCGACAAAGTGAAAAAAACCGAAGCCATCGTCAAAAGCAACTATGCACGAACCATGTGGACCGGCACCGGCGTCGGAATCGCAGGCCTCCTCGTCGCTACAGCCGGCATTCTCATGGTCCACTACGTCAACAATAATATCGATCATGGAACATCATTTACCATCAAACCGATATATAACACAGGATGGGCCATGCTGGGCGGCGGCATTGGCCTGACCATTGCCGGCGCCATTGCCGCCGGTATCGGCGGTTATCAATACACACATGCAACCAAATCCGGCGACGAAATCTCGATGTCTTTCGGCGTTTCGCCAACCTCTGCCGCATTCAGCATGACATTCTAATCCCTAAATTTTCCTTCCAGAACGACAAAGAACATGCACACATTGATGTGCCAAATACAGTCCTGTTCATGAAAATTCATCTTTTCGGAGTTTATATATGAAAAAACATCTACTTTGGTCTGCCTGCCTGCTATCCACACTCACCTCTTACGCCTGCAACGACGAAATCATAATTGATAATCGAAGGTTCAAGGAGTTATGCGAAATGAGTGGAGGCATCATTGATCCAGATCAAAATAAAGGCAATATCTGCCACTGCGCAAGTGATATAGAAAAGTTAGTTCCAGATCCAGAAAAATTTGAAAAAGCTGCATGTTCCCCCGGTATCGTATGCATTAATAATGGTGAATTATGTGCTAATTTATACGATGTACCAACAGGCATATGTCAAAAAGGCAGCCAGGAACAATGTAGAAATGATAATGATCAGAATGGCACACTGTCAGAGTGTAAACTAATTAATAATGAATATAATTGGGTCCATCAAAGCTGTAATGCAAGCTGCAAATCCACAACAGAGTGCGGCGTGTGTCATGATGGCGACATTAAATGTGAATCCTCAAATGATCAATCAACAGACACAGACAAGAAATCAACAGACACAGCTGCTCTTCATACATGTATTAACGGAACGTGGGAAAAATCAATAGAATGTCAATATGGCTGTTCACAAGATAAAAAAAGTTGTGTTCAATGTAGTGAGGATGAGTGCAAAAATGGTCTATTTTATAGATGTGTGGATGGAGTTCCAGCAGAACCCGAACCGTGTAGTGTGAGTAAAACATGCATCACTATTAAAGAAGAAAACGAAAATGGTGAAATAAAATCTAAATCAGTATGTGCTGAATGCAATTCAGGTGAAACAAACTACATTAATGGCTTGATTTATCATTGTGTTAATGGCAGATGGGATATGGAAAACGGCACCAAGTGTGAGGATGAGTGTAAAAATGGTCTATTTTATAGATGTGTGGATGGAGTTCCAGCAGAACCAGAACCGTGTAGTGTGAGTAAAACATGCATCACTATTGAAGAAGAAGAAAATGGTGAAATAAAATCTAAATCAGTATGTGCTGAATGCAATGCAGGTGAAACAAACTGCATGAATGGCTTGATTTATCGTTGTGTTAATGGCAGATGGGATATGGAAAACGGCACCGAATGTAAAGGTGGATATTCCTGCAAAAGAATCAATAATAACACAGATGGAAATGACAGCTCAAATAAAATAGATAAACAGGAATGTGGTGTTTGTGTAAATGGTACGACAGAATGCACAGGCAATTATTCTTATAAAGAATGTCGAAATGGAGAATGGACAGAAAACCTGAAGTGCCCAGAAGGTGTCGTTTGTAATTCAGATGGAAAATGCGGCGAATGTGAAGAAAACTCTGCAATCTGTAAGGATGACCACACACTCAACACATGTCATTATGGACGCTGGAAAGACGAAAGTTG
>JAZRWV010000452.1:0-15227 GCA_045599925.1 Myxococcota bacterium | reverse complement strand
ATGGCTACGATCCGACTTCGGGGGCGCAAATATAACGGTCTGATGCAAAATTGTTGACCAGAATGCCGCTGTTGTAGCCAATAATGCCGCCATAACCAATTTGAGCAAGATTTGTTAAATTATGAATATTGATAAAATTGGTATGAGCAGAGTTATTGATAATATAAGCAGTATATTCACCCGTTTTATGGCCAGCGGCGCCACCGGCTATGCCGCCATAATAGGACTCCCATTTATAAGTGCCATCCGAATACTTGAATCCAGTGGTTGGGAGAAGCGTCAGATTGACATGTGAGGTTGAATTGCGAACAAATGTCTTTGCCTTCGCCATCACACCGACGATGCCGCCAATCAGAGCATTGTCCGGAAGCGTGATAATATCAGCATCGACATTCGCGCGATCGATTTCCAATGCGTCATTTACTTCCATACTGCCCGTGATGCCGCCGATCATATTTCCGTAAGATAGTTTTCCGGAATTTGCATATATCATTGAATTTGCCACGACTTTTGGATTGCTGTTTTCGATTATACCGGTAAAGGAAACGTTCGAGGCTTTTGTGGAGATTTCGCCCACTAATCCCCCCATTTTTAAGTCTTGAACACCGTTTGCTTTTTGGGCTATCACTTTAATATGTCCGCGATTGGATGCATTTTCCAACTCAGCGACGCCACCGGCGAGACCGCCAATATATTCAGACTCATTAAATGTAGTCGTTTCAAGTTTATCTATGCTCAGCGTGACATTGGCATCGGCTTCGATATTCTTCATTGTACTGGCATAGCCTACAACCCCGCCAATGACATTATAAGCCTTTGCTCCAGAAGAAGTTGTAAGATTTTGCGCAATGTTGACAGAAACGTTGCCGGTGAGTTTGACGTCGGATACATCCTTGGCATATCCGAAAAGTCCTCCAATATAACGGCGAACGTTATCCGACGTTGAGTTTGCCGCTGTCGAAGCAATTTGGACATAAACTTTTGAGCTGCCGGTGATGTGCTCAGCAGAAGTTTTATCAAGTAACGAAGCCAGAGCGCCTATATATAAAGGTCGTGTACTGGATGCGCTACAGTTTAGTGTAATTGCGATATCAATGTCTTTAAAAACGACTTTTTGGGAAGTGATATCGCGGAATAAACCGCAACCCATTTGGTTTCCTGAGTTCAACGCCGTGTTGGTTTGATTCAGAACACCCGTGATGCGATGATTTCCGCCATTGAGTGTGCCTTCAAAGTAAGAAATGGGGGCACTACTCGTTTCACCGAGATCGATCGGTTGTTTGATGAGGAAATCGCCAGCCAAGTTACCCTTGATCTTATCAAAGAAATTATCGTCTCTGGTAATATTGATATAGCATTTGCCGTCGAGTTTTGTTTCGCCGCATTTGCAGCCGTCGTCCTTAAATTTGAATGGGTCGTCGGGGCATACGTCATTACCAGCATTAAAGTCATTCATGCAGACGTCATAGACGAGGCATTCGGGATCGTCGCAATCCATTTTGCCGTCGCCGTCGTTATCGAGCTTGTCTTTGCATTGTTCATAAGAAGCTTCGCCGGATTTTCCGCCGTCTTTGAAAAGGACTTCGCAGTTCGGGTCTTTGTCGTCGGCGACGCCGTTGAAGTCGTTATCGATGCCATCGGTGCAGAGTTCCATCGTGTTTTCGGCGACGCTGATGAGTGCCTGGCAGATTTCGAATTTCTGACAATCCGAATCGAGGCAGTCAAGGTTGCCGTCGCCGTCATTGTCGAGGCCGTCGGTGCAGGCCGCTTCGGTATCTTCTTTTTCGGGTTCTGGTGGCAGGGGCGTTTGGCAAACAGCAAATTCCTTGCAATCAGGATCATTGCAATCGATCAGACCATCGCCATCATTATCATCATTATCCGTGCATGTTCCATACGTATTTTCCTGAACTTTTGGTGGTGTCACTGACTGACACATGCTGAAAGCCTTGCATTCGGAATCATCGCAGTCGATGTTGCCGTCACCGTCATTGTCGAGGCCGTCTTTGCAGGTGGCTTCTGTATTTTCGGCGACTTTTTCCTGACAAATCATAAATTGTTTGCATTCGGGATCGTCGCAATCAATTTTGCCATCGCCATCATTGTCATCGCCATCGGCGCAGGCAGCCAGCGTATTTTCTTTACCTTCTTCAGTTTTTGCACAGAATGTGAAATCGGCGCAGTTAGGATCATCACAATCGATTTTTCCATTATTATCGTTATCGATGCCGTCCGAGCATCGAGCCTGTGTATTTTCGGTATTATCAACGACAATTGGTGGATCCTGTTGCTCAGGATCCTGAGTTCCGGGATTTTCCTCTTCCGAGCCATAATAATTATTGATGGTGTCACCGCAAGCACTGACAAAACAGGCCAAACTGAGTGACGAAAGTGTTATCAGCAGACTTTTCTTGAACTTCATTGTTCTCTCCCTATTCCTAAGTTTCATTTAACACATAAAAGATCTTTGGCAGATCTATTTGGGTCTCTTAGTTCATTCGAATTCATTTTTCAACATTAAACAAGTTAAATTATCTGTTAGATATTGGTATTATTATTAGATATTGGTGCTATTATTTGTATATTAAGTATTGGTATCATTATTTATGTAATTATATTTTATTTTGCGGCCTATTTCATACGGCCGCTGTGCTCGGCTATGCGAAGCGCATACGCCTCGCAATGCTTATGCGGCTGTTGTTCGCACATCATCAGTTTGAACCACGAGCGTATTAATCAATGGCATTATTCGATATTCAGCCAAAAAGCCGGGCGAACAGTGACGACAAGCGTATCAACACCATTACCAACGTTATACACAGAACCATTGTAATCGCCGGTTGCAGCGATATTAGCTGCGAAGCCAGGCGTGCGAAGCCACCATGAAGCACATGAGGCTTTTCCATCGATGGTTTGGGTATAAGCACCATTTTTTATGGCATAAGAAGTAGCAGCCAGAAGACGATCCTGTGTACTGGCAAAATAAGTGTTTGCCTCACCAATACTCAACAAAAAGATTTTATCTGTCGTCTGTGAGCCCGCATTAACGTTCGGATAGGATGGATTTTTTTCAGCTGTTACATTTGTTATCTGAATCCGATTCCACTCATCATTTGTAAATGCAGCTATTTTAAAGCTGTTGGAAGAATAATCGATCTTATCTGAGTTATCAGAGCTGCCATAGCCATTTAGCCATGAACGAATCGTACTTGTTCCCCAGGTAACATCACGTCTGCTTTCATTATATTTTTTTGTATCAAGAGCCTTTTCACTCACTACGAACACACTTGAACCAATTTTAGAAAGAACTCGCCATACAATGGGTTCCTTGCCATTGGATGTGATGCCATCCTGCTCATAATGACCGAATTCAAATTTCTTTCCAATGGAAAAGTCTATTGCGACACATGATGTGCCATTCTGTTTATAGCCAAATTTGCAGGTACAGTTTCCGACGGAGCCAGTCCAATGTTTATCGGTATTGCAACTGCATGTATTATTTGAGCCATTGTAGTTTTCCTTCGGTTCATCGCAGACCGCTTTCTTTACGCAAGCCCCGTTAAGCTCGATATAACCATTCGCGCTATCGCAGACACAGTTTCCCGGCGTTCCGACCCGATATTTATTGATATCGCAAATACAACTGTTATCGGCTTTGATATAAGTTTCTTTATCCGAATCGCATTTTGCTGTTCCAACGCAAACACCTTGATTTTCCACATAATCATTTGCGGTATCGCACATACAGCTTCCCGCACTCCCAACCCAGTGTGCAGCAGTTTTGCATCCGCATGTATTATTGGTTGGATTGTAGTCTTCTTTGACAGTATCACAAGCCGCTTTTGTGACGCAAATCTCGTTCAGTTCGACGAAATTGGCGTCTTCATCACAGACACATATTCCGTCAACGTTTTTTCGGTGTTTTTCTGCATTGCATACGCAGGAATTATCGGCTTTGTTATAAGTTTCCCGAGTTAAATCACATTCTTTCTTTTCAACGCATTCGTCGTTTAATTCGATGTAATTATTAGCACCGTCACATCCGCAGTTTCCCGGCAATCCTGTCCAGTGTCTGTCGATATCACAGGCGCAGGTGTTGCTGGAATCTACATAAATCTCTTTAATATTATTGCAAATGTGTTTTAATACGCACTTTTCATTGAGTTCGATGTAATTATTTTCAATATCACATCTGCAGTCACCAGATTCGCCAACCCAATGAGTCTCTTTGTCGCAGATGCATGCCTCTGTTTCAAAATGATAAATTTCGCCATTACCGCAACTGACGGGTGCTTTTTCTATGCATTCGCACTTTACCTGGTTAAACAGCTTATTTTCTGCCAGGCAGTCAGCTTCACTCAAATCACAAAAACATTCACCATTATCGCAATGTCCGTTATTGCATTTTCGTCCACACTCGCCGCAATTGTTGGGATTTGATTTCACATCGATGCAAATGTTGTCATCTCCATTTTTACATTTCAGCATCCATGGCTTTTCACACAGGCTGCAGGCATAAACGCCCTTTTTTTCCGGAACTTCAAAGCAGCCTATGTATTCTTTAGGACAAAATCCATCCTGATATTTTTTATATACATCTTCATCATTTTCATTAATTTTAATCGGATTTTTATAATTTGCTTCAAAATTTCCGAAAAGACTTATTTCATTCAAATTATTACACTTATGATATTCAAAATCCAGGTCTTCAAGCGTGCATGATGAAATAACACATGACATTAGAATTAACACTATTTTTCGATATATTTCTAATTTTTTCATAAAAACCTGACCAAAAAAAGATAGTCCACCAAAATACGCTATTATAATGTAACATTTTGCTCATTTTTTATCAAACCTAAATTTTATCCGTTTATCCCGTGTACAGTCAGTGCAAACGCATTTTTACCATCTTTGGGCATTCGCACACGGACAAAAAACAAAAACTTGAAACTTCAGCAAATACTCAATAAAAAGGCCGCCGTTTTTGGGCATATTCGAACCCAAAACGTCATTCACTATAAATAAAGGAAGTATGAATGTTACCAACATTTGACAGCAGTGCGGTTTGCAAAGATATCGAAGCGGTATGCAGTAAGTGTGGCGAATCATGGCATGTGATTGTTGCCGTTGCGGATGGTCAGATAGCCCAGGTTGAATGCAAATCCTGTGGTTCACGCCACAAATACAAACCCATTGCACGCGATCGAATGACACTGAAAAAGAGCACCAAAACAGCAATTGCAGCCGGAACCAAAGAAGGAAGTCCGATTTCCAAAACGAAGTCTGCATCTGCACCAAAAGCATCAACACCGAAAGAGCTCAAACCACAGGTCGAACCCAACAACCGTGAAATCAGAAAATACAGCATGAAAGAACATGATTATCAGCTTGGCGACCGCATAGAACATGTGAAATTTGGTATTGGAGTCGTCGACGGACTTCCTGCTCCTGGAAAAATGAACGTCACATTTAAGACGGAACGCGTTCTCCTGGTGTACGGCAAATAATTCGAATATCTGCTCAAGGGCCGGTCTTTTAGACCGGCTTTTTTATGCGCGGCCGTATGCCGAAGGCATAGACCGCGCCGCATGGCGTATTGGCCGAAGCGGCCAATAGCCATGCCCCCAAAAAATTATGATCGTCCAAATAGTCATAAAGTGATATGAACCCATGTTTGCGTTTCCGAAAACCAAACGGAAAGCAAATGCCATTTTCAATAAACAAACTTTCATTTTAACCAGTGATGATCAGCTCAAATTTGAAATTCAGAATGCTCGGATTCTGCATGCTGCTCGGCCTGTCATGCGTGACTTCAAATCATGCAATGGCCCAGGATTCCGCCCAGGCCAACCTCATGCAGGCTTCAGCTGGTGAAAAGTCGGGAGCATTGGCCAAAGGCGAACTTCTCATCACCGCACTCAAGCGAGAAAAAGTCGACCTGTCGTCTGCACGCCAGGCCATGAAAAGCATCGAACCGCTGTTCGATTTCAGACTTTCCAGATCGGGAGACAAATACATTTTCCGTGTGGGAAGCGGTCAGAAACTCCTCATGCTGCGCTACCAGAGAGGCATCCACGTCTATGAAACCATATGGGATGCAGCATCGGGAACATATTCAGCACACATCCTTGAGGCAGGAGAACAGCCGGCTGCTGTTCCTGAGCCCACGATTCAGCCACAACTTCAGGATGAAGATGGCGAAGTCGATGTCGAACATGCCGTGATGGCAAAAGAAATTCATACTGCCCCATCAGCTGATATCTCATCGCGCCCCGATGACATCCCGGAACAGACAGCGAATGCCGAACTCAATGCATTGGACGTCGCCAATCCCAATGACCCGATTCTGCCAGAAGATCCTGCACTGGCAGGAAAACCCAGTCCCGATGAGGAATTTCCATTGGAAAACCATGAGTTTACCGGTGAACAAATCCTCGATGACGATGTGCTGAACAACGATGATATTGAACAGCAGGAAGATGATGAACTCCTGAATGCACCTGTCATTCCCCCTCAGGCAGCGCCATTGCCGGCTCCTGTTCAGGCACCAAATCAGATTATTCCGGAAGCCAATACACCAACAGAACCATCCCCTCCCCCTGTAGCACAGACAGCCTATAAAAAGCAGGCAGAACAGGATTCCACCACGTTTTCGACGATCAGCCTGGTCATGTTCATTACCGGACTCGTGCTTTTTTTGTTTTCATTTTTTACGGCAATTCTTCCGCTTATTCGTAGTCGGCGGCGTATTTCCGCGATGGGGCTGCATATCCGCAATTCCATTGATATCGCCCCCGGCCATCGCATCGCATGTGTCGAACAGGATGGACATCTGTGCCTGATTGCCATCCATCCGGATACGATGTCATTCATTGCCCCATGCCCTGTAGATGACGAACACTTCTGGACGAAACTCAAAGCCAAAACTTATTGGTACCACATGGCTCAAAAGCCGATGTCTGATCGCCAGATAGCCGCATTTATCGACGAAATTCATAAACCGCAGGCATCGATTGCAGAGAAAATTGAAACTGTACCGGAACAGGATAGAGAAACGTGTCTGGATGATTCAACAGCAATCCTTATCACTTCCCTGGATGATTCAAAAGACAACTTCAATTTAGAAGAGGACAGCATTTACCGATGAAATTCGATTTCCGAACACATTTTCGCATTCATTCAGGATATTTAAGTGCTGTTCTGTTATTCAGTCTGTTGTCAGCAGGATGCTCAACGCAGACTGCTGACACTAAAACACCAGTAGATGTCCCCGTTGAACAACCTGAACAAAACACAGAGCCAGAGCCTGAAAAGCCAGTCGTATCTGAACCGGAAATTTCGGTAGATTTGAGGTCCCTGCGAGATGCCGTTGCACAAAAACAGCCCGACAGCATTCGTACTGCTGCTCATGAAATCATCGATCGAAACGCCCCCGCAGAAGAGCGCGCTGAAGCATTGAGAGCTCTATCGGAACTCGCTGTTACCTCAAACAACCTGGCAGAAGCACGCATCTTTGCAGAAAAAGCTGAAGAAACCCTGCCAAATCAATCAGACACGCTGCTTCTTTTGGCCAGAATTGCGCATGCAGACAATCGCAATGACGATGCAATTCGCTATCTCAATGCCGCTTCACAGACAGCTCCGGAAAATTCCCGTTCTTTTGCCATGAAGGCCGCTATTCTACTGTCATTTCTCGACACAGAACGCGCTCTCGAAGCGGCTCAAAAAGCCCATGATATCGATAGCAATGACTGTCTGACAAATATCATCTATGCCGATGCACTTTATGCTTCCCACAAATTTACCGAAGCCTCGGAATCGTATGAGTCTGCAGACACTCGCGGCTGTTCCCTGTCAGAAACGGCACTTCAAAATATGGCAAAACTTTACGAAGTGCATGTTCAATCCCCACAAAAAGCCTGTGCAGCATATCAGCGTCTGACCGATTTGGCACCGGATAATCCCTACTACAAAGCCTCGAGAGATTATCAGTGTGCCGCAGGCAATGAATAGCAATGTCCCTACTTCCCAAAGATTTACAACGTTTTGCGATTGACGGTCCCAATGTGGCTCCGCAATATATCAAATCCACACCTGCGGTCATTCAGCTGCTGGAACAGATACTCGACTGCTTTCGCTTCAGTCCGGATGATACTTATGGTGAATTGTGCAGTGCCCTCGAACCGCTGTGTCAGCAAAGTCAAAGACACAGACTTATCCGTGGAATTATTCACATTCTTGAGGCAAGACTGACTTTTGACGAAGATTCAAAAATTGATCCCATTCTGCTTCGAGAACATTTATTTCAAATGGCTGCAAAGGTTTCTGCAGAACAGTTTTCCAACCTCGAATGGAGAAATCAAATTATCCAGTCTGCTGCAGAAAAGTTCCAACTGACCCCGGAACAAATCGAAAATGCCATCTATTCCGATCTGAAAGATGAAAGACAAATTCTTGCATTTGAAGATATTGAGCCGGAAGAACTGATTTCAGAATACAATCTTACCCTTGCAAAATCCCTGCTTCTGTATGCGAAAAAGCTTTCATTTACAGTTGAACTTGGCAATTCGTCGGCACAATCATTGAGAAGACTGTTTCAAAGCCTTCGCTTTTTTAATTTGCTTTTTGAAGCCCAGACGATCACAGAAACAATCTGGCAATTTTCAGTGGACGGTCCAACATCTGTACTTCCTCAACCACAGAAATATGCAGCATCTCTGGCCTCATTTCTTCCGATTCTTTTTGGTTTTAAAGCCTGGCATGCGACATCCGAACTCATGATCGACGAAAAATCCGTGACCTGGCAACTCAAACCTGATGATTTTCAGCCTCCGGAATTTCACATTCCTGAACGCATTCCGGAAGAAGCACAGCAACTGTCGCGACGCATTGTGGAACTCGATCCGGAATGGGAAATCACACACGACTACCCCATTCTTCAATTTGGTCCACAAGCCGTATGGATTCCGGATTTTTCGATGCGCAATACCCAAACCAATGCGACAGCACATGTCGAAGTTCTTGGATTCTGGCGAGGAGACTATCTCAACCGAAGACTTAAACTTCTGGCCAGTGCGCCGGAAAATCTCATTCTGGTGCTCAGTGACAAACTCAAACTCGATTCTGCTACACTTCAGAAAACCAAAATCACCATCATTACCTATAAAAGAACACCACGACCACAGGACGTTCTGGCTGCCGCAAAAAAATGCGCTCAGCTAAACAAATCCTTATGATAATTGCCATTTTCGGCACTCATTTCATCGAAAAAACATATGTCCGCACATACACAGGCCTTACAGGATCTCATCGACGCATTTTCAAAACTGCCCGGAATCGGAAGAAAATCTGCGACCCGACTTGCCTTTTATCTCGTCCGTCAGCCAGAAGAAACCTCGCGTCTGTTGTCTGAAGCCATAACAACCGCCAGAAGCCGTATCCGTTTCTGTGAAATCTGTCAGAATTTATGCGAAACATCACCATGTGAACGATGTTCCAAACCGGTTCGCGATGAACATCTTCTCTGCGTCGTAGAATCACCACAGGATCTCGTTGCCGTTGAATCCACTCACGAATTCCATGGAAGATTTCACGTGCTTCACGGGGCCATTTCACCCCTGGATGGCATCACGCCGTCAGAACTTAAAATCCGCGAACTCATTGCAAGACTTTCCCATCCGGGTGTGACAGAAATCATTCTGGCCACCAACCCATCCATTGAGGGAGAAGCAACAGCCGCATATTTAAAACGGCTTATCGATCCACTTGGAATCAAGGTCACTCGCATTGCATCCGGTCTTCCCATGGGGGCACAGCTGGAATTCGCAGATAAAGCCACGCTTGGACGCTCCCTGCTCGACAGAAGGGAAATCTGACTACATCAACTCATTAACATCGTTATTCAGAAGAATTCGTCATATGAAAGAAACAGCTTTTCTGGGTGCCCGTTATTTTATGGGTTCAGTCACCAATATTGCAAACCGTCCATTTCGCCGTTTTGTGACAGAACTTGGTGCAGATGCAACCATCGGCGAAATGGCGATAGCTAAATATATTGCGCAGGGGGGAAAACAGGATCTTGCCCTCATCAAACGCGATCCACATGAAAAAATCTTTGGAGCACAGCTAGTCGGCGGAAACCCAAAGCATCTCGAAAAAGCAGCAAAACTAGCTGAAAAATTCGGTGCAGACTTTATCGATTTCAACTGTGCGTGTCCGCATCAATCCGTCGTTTCGCATGGCGGCGGGGCATATATGCTCATTCACCCAGAAAATTTGCCGCCATTTCTCGATGCCATCCGACAGGCGGTTTCAATTCCCGTTTCCATCAAAATTCGAAAAGGTTTTGATGAAGATGACAACGTCGCGGAAAAAGTTGCAGAACTTGCTCAAACTGCAGGCTTCAATGCCATTTTTATCCATGGACGCACAAAAGCTGCTCAATATCGAGGAAACTGCGATTGGGAACTTATCGAAAATATCGCTAAGAATTCCGATATTCCAGTCATCGGATGTGGCGACCTCGCCCATGGTTCAGATGTTCTCAATAAAATACCGGACACATCTTGCAGTGGTTTTGCAATGGCCAGAGGAGCCCTCATGAAACCATGGATTTTCAAGGAAATTCATGAAAATAAAGCTCTCGACCCTTCTGCAGAAGAAAGACTCGATTTGTTGAAAAAGCTCGTTTCCTACACCCTTCAGACCTTTGGTGATGACGAGCGTGGACTTAAAAAATCCGAAGGTTTTCTTTGTAAACAAATGGAATTTCTCATTCGTTACGTCCCCACAGGTGCATTCGGACGAGAACTTCCAATGCAGGAACGAGCTCCAGAATGGATACCAAGAAATGACCTCGAAAGACTTTGGGCTTCTACCGATCGCAACGATCATATCGAACTTCTTAAAATGGCCGGTTTTCCTGATGCCCCAAAGGAACATTGGTCTCAGGAAACCTCTGTCGAATAACGTCACGGAGCACCATTTATGTTTGCCCTGATCGCCACTAATAATCCTGATAGTTTTCTCGATTATCCAATATTGCTCAACGCATTGGGATACGAAACCCAGATCTGTTCATCCTTGGAAAAATTCACACAGTTTCTCGAACAGAATCCGGATATCATCATTACTCCGCCAGCCATCCAGGACATTTCCGTTCTCGACATCATCCCCAAATATCCGAAAATTCGATGGTTTATCCAAGATCAGATGAGCTGGTCCGGAGCCGCCAAGTTGTTTAAATCCTCTGGATGTGAAGACGTTCTCTTTGAAATTCCATCAATCTCCAATCTATTTGAAACCATTTGTTCCACCAAAACAGGAGCCAAAACAGGAACACTGTCACATTACAGATGGCTGAAATCCGCCACTACTATCATCCAACAACAAAACACTGACGATATTCTCGAAAATCTCGACGATTCCAGTCCTGAAATGAGTCAGCATTGTGTTTCACAACAATACACACTTGAAAGTCAGTTTTTTAATCCGAAAACAAGTGGAACGCTGTCACAAACACACTTTGACACAATTCTCGAACATATTTTTTCGGAAAAAAAGACCGGAGTTCTTCACCTGTGGCGTAAAACCATGCACTGGAGCATTACATTCTCCAATGGAATACCATTCGACATGTTTACCCATGACGAACATGGCTTTTTCAAAATGGATGCTTGGGCCGAACGACACCCCCTCTATAAAGGATGGTTTTCCAAGTCGGATTGCGCCAAAACTGTTCGGGAAAAACTCAGAGAAATTCCGGATGCCATAACACTTCACAAAGACTGGATGAGCACTCTTATGCTCGAAATATTTTCATGGCCCGAAGCTGATTTTGCTTGGAAGTCGGAAACGCTCTTTCCCAAAACAAAAACTCATCCTCAATTTTCAGGACAGGAAATTCAGCAAATGCTGATAAATGGTGTCTTTAACTGGACGCCCATGGCATTCATTCTTGAAGTCACGCAATCGTGTCTTCCATATTTTTTAAAATTAAAGGATAATCCAGAATGGTCTGACGATGGCCTCCCCAATCTGGCTAAAGCTGTTGCCGAAAAACTCAAAAAGGGCGATACTCTGTCCGAAATGCTGGCGACGTTATCCGTCGATTATCCGGTCCATCAGGTCGTTTATCTCTTCCTCATGATGAGGCACCTTGATTTGAATGCATAAAGGAGACAGGCATAATGGGAAACCTGGACAAAACTCAAACGCGTAAAGAGCCAATTACATTTACCGGCCGTTCAAGAAGTGATGCAAAGCGCAAGGCACTCAACTACTGGTACATGAATCAGACTACACTCGCAATGAGCATCCGTGAATTCAGCGCAAGACTTGTCTTGCTCCCTGACGGAAAAAGCATTGTATTTTATGAATCTCCAGTCGCTTAAGGCATTATCTTCATGTCCGATCAGACACAAACCATCATCAGCTCTCTGCCTGTTGCACTCAAAGTCAAAAAATACAGACTGAATGCACATCTTAATAAACCACAAAGTCAAGACTTTCAAAAACGCGAAATTTACATTGGTTCTCACCCTGACTGCGATTTCTGCCTTCAGGATCCCTCAATTTCAAGGCAACACGCCAAAATTGAGCTCGATGAAAAAGGCTATCGACTTGTCGATCTCGACAGCAAAAACGGAGTTTTCATCGGTGATCTCAGAATCAATGACATCTATCTCAATTCCCCAATGACATTCAGATGCGGAGCCGTTGATGTCGATTTCGAACTCGGCGGAGACACCATCGAAGTCGCAATTTCCAGTGAAAATCACTACGGAAATCTGCTCGGTCAATCACTCGCCATGAGAGAAATCTTTGGCCTGCTCGAAAGAGTTGCACCGACTCCAGCAACTGTTCTCATCGAAGGTGAATCCGGATGCGGAAAAGAACTCGTGGCCGCAGCAATCAGACAAAATTCTGAACGCGCTCAAAAACCATTCATTATCTTCGACTGTTCTGCCGTCTCAAAAGATCTCATTGAATCTGAACTCTTTGGTCACGTTAAAGGCGCATTTACAGGGGCGGTTTCAGACCGAAAAGGTGCCTTCCTTCAGGCAAATGACGGTACTTTATTCCTCGATGAAATCGGTGAACTTTCTCTGGAACTGCAGCCAAAACTTCTCAGAGCTCTCGAAAATCACATGGTGCGCCCCGTCGGTTCCGAAAAAACATATCCCGTCGATGTCCGCGTCATTGCCGCAACCAATCGCTCCCTCGCCAATGAAGTTCAGGCCGGCAATTTCAGGGAAGATCTGTATTATAGACTCGCTGTCATTAAAATTGACCTGCCTCCTCTCAGAAAACGAAAGGAGGATTTGCCTCTGCTCGTCGAACATTTCCTCTCCGATGCTTCCCAAAAGTTTAATCGACCTGCTCCCAATGTGACGTTCTCTACGATGCAGAAACTTAAGGCCTATAACTGGCCCGGAAATGTTCGTGAACTTAGAAACTTCATCGAACGGGCATGCCTACTCGCCAACGACGACAGAATCGAAACAAAATATCTCAACACAAAGCTTGATGCTCAAAATTCCGAGACAAACTCATCAAACGATTCTGCAGCTTATGTCGAACTCGTCCTGCAGCAGCAGACGCCATTCAAAGAAGCAAAACAAACTATCGTCGAACAGTTTGAACTCCAGTACTGGAAAAAATTGCTCGAAACAACCAATGGCAATATTTCAAAAGCAGCAAGACTTTCCGACATGCACAGAAAATCAGTCGAATACATCGTTCGAAAACTCAATTTAAAATCTGGCGCCATGAAAGACGACGATTTTAACGATGAAGACTAACTTCAATGGCATTGGATGATCCCAAAATTATTGAATCCCGAATCTGCTCCCTCATGCTTGATGCACCTGAGCAGATGGGGTTTTCATACATTGCCGATTTGATTAGTAATTTTATATTCAGACGCGACGAAATCGCTAGTCGGGATCTCATTATTGCAGCCCGCGCTTTTGTTTCACTTTCACACAATCCGGCTTTCGAATATCGAATGCGCGATTTCTATGACTGCCAGTGCGATAATGAAGATATTCAAACTCTGACGCGGACTTTTTTCAGCAACTATCCGCCATCGCGTTCCGGATTTCCAAACGCAGACGCTCAGAACGCACAAACCCTTATCAGTCAGCCGCTTGGCGTTCAAAAAGCAATGGCAAGAACACATATCAGAAAGCAACACGAAGCACTGCTCTATTCTCCGTGGGCCCCTGTCGTCGAAATTCTGTGCGCAAATCCTTCCATTCAGGAACGTGACATTCTCTTTATGGCTTCAAGACGGCCCTCTCTCAATGAACTGCTTGAACCCATTCTGTCTTCACAATGGTCTTCAAGACTTGAAATTCGCTTTGCTTTGGCCGCAAACCCGTCACTCAATGCCAGTCACGCCATGAGATGCGCACTCTCCTTGCCCGCTGCAAAATTAAAAATACTCTCGGAAATGCCTGAACTTCATCCATTTATTCGGGAGTTTGTTCAGCATTTAATTCAGCTCCTGGAATTTCAGAATTCTGATTAATTTTTTATGATGCACGGCCTTTTGCTACGCAATACGGCCCGTGCTGCACGGCTATGACTGCATGACAGTCATACGCCGTGCATTTTTTTTTGATATAACAAATAAGCACGCATAAGTTCTTGTGATACAAATCAAACTGGTTTACATTATAGAGTCACGCATTCTATGCGTCCACTATCTCTTTCAAAAGGATCTTCCATGAAGAAGAAAGTACTTATTATTGATGCTGATATTCAACTGCTAAACACACTTGAAAATGAACTCATCCAGACTGGATATGATGTTATTAAAGCTACTTCAGGGCAGGATGGACTTCAGTTGGTTCAGACTGCCGATCTCATTATTGTCGCTGTTGAAATGCCTGACATTAATGGTTTTGTCATTTGCTCAACCATCAAAAAAGACACCAATAGCCAGTACATTCCTGTTATTATAACCAGTTCCGCAAGTGACACCACCGCATTCGAAAATCACCTCAATCTCGCAACACATGCCGATGGTTATTTCCTCAAACCGCTTGACATTCCTGCACTTATTGAAGAAATCACAGCCATTTTTGCCGATCAGGATGCAGCCTATGCGGGCGAAGAAATGGTTGAAATGGAAGAACAACCAGCTGGAAATGATGGTGATGACAGCGAAGTCATTAAAGCCCTGTCACTTGATGACATGAGTCTTTTTGAAGATATTG
>JAZRWV010000451.1:0-17802 GCA_045599925.1 Myxococcota bacterium | reverse complement strand
CATTTGAACCACAGGTTTTAATCTGATTGGCTCCCACTTTGCTCTCATCAGAAGTTCCAGATGTGCAAGCAGGAGTCGTATCATTGGTAGGATCGCATTCTTTTGCAACACAATCTCCCTCTGCGTTCAGGACATAACCATCAATACATGCATCCTCATCATAAATGCAGGTATTATCTGTATCACAAACGCCCGGATGATTATCAATTGCATCACAATGACTATCTTCTAAGCATTCAAAACACTTAGCTTCTTCCATATCTTTTGTGCAGTCGGCATAACCTTCTGAACAAGGGACTGGTGTAACACTGGCATTACCTATGCAAGCGACATAATCACCATTGGCATTACAACCATAATGACCATATTCTACAGTATAGCTACTATTGTCAGGTGCAATGCCTTCGCATGTAATGGCTACGCAAGCGCCATTAGCATCCAGTTGATAACCATCATTGCAAACGAGTTCACATTTATCACTGCTATTGCATTTCCATCCACTTGCATTGGCATTGGCAGGAACTTCACCGCAGTGTAATTCAGAGCTGGTGCACCAGGCGTCTACTGCGCAAGTAATATTGCCGGCATTGCAACCATATTCGCAATCTTTGATGAGCAACCAATCTGCTGCGGTTGAATCAACATTAGCTGTGCAGATCCGCATCTTATCATCGCCACATGTTACATCACCAACATCGCCATCCGGCACTGAACATTTAAGACTGGAAGAAACGGCGATACAATAATCGGTTGCAGATGCATCTGCATCACAAATTGATCCGCTCGAACATTCGACGTCACTCGTTGATTCTGTGCAATCGGTGGCAACAGATTTAACGGATTTCTTAATGCCATTGCATGCTACGAATGTGTCGGATGCGGTGCAGTCGGCTTCACAGCTGGTACCATTGAGGTGATAACCATTTTGGCAGCTTGAAGGTGTTGCTGCGCATGTTGTTGCATCTGCACAATCATAAACGCCATTTGGATCAGAGCCACTGCATGCAACCGCTGCGCTGAGTTTGCCATTCTGACCACAGGTCTGAATCTGACCATTTGCGCAGACATCGTTGGTGCATCTGGCTACACAAACACCACCGTCGTCTTCAGCGAAGTTTTCAGCGCAAACGCAGGCAGTACCATTCCATTCCTTATTGTCAGAAGCGAGGCACTGGACGCAGCTGCCAACCGTTCCATAATACGAATTGCCGGCGTCGCATTCACAGCTAATGCCATCAGCAGCATATTTCTCGCCTGTTCCGCATTCGACCAGTTTGCAAGCATCGCCATCGGCGACATAATGTTCAGAAGCATTGCATTCGACTTTGCAATAACCAATAGCAGATTCATCGCATGTTACGGTTGCGCCAGTTGCTTCCGGGCAAGCAGAAACCGTCCAAACATTGGACATGCATTCCTGACGGACACCAGCTTCACAACGATAGGTATCAACGTTTGAATCACAGGCATTGGGATCTGCATCTTTCTTGCATTCGAGAGGATTGCTGTTTTCTACGGCTGTATAACCCGTAGCGCATTCGCAAGCGACATTGGTTGAATCGTATTGATAACCTTCTGCCGTGCAGTCTACGAGTTTGCAGGAATCGCCATCTGCAACATAGTGATTGTCTGCATCGCAAACGCATGAAACGCCATCATCGGCATATTTCTGTCCTGTGCCATTGCATTCAACCAATGTGCAGGTTGTGCCATCACCAGTGTAGTGAGCATCGGCGTCGCAAACGCATGAAACGCCATCGTCAGCATATTTCTTGCCGTCTTCAGCTTTGCATTCAACCAGTGTGCAGGTTGTGCCGTCACCAGTGTAGTGATTATCGGCATCGCATTCACAAGAAACGTTATCATTAGCATATTTCTTGCCGTCTTCAGCTTTGCATTCGACCAGTTTGCAAGCATCGCCATCGGCGACATAATGTTCAGAAGCATTGCATTCGATCTTGCAATAATTATCAGCATTCTCATCGCATGTTACAGTTGCGCCAGTTGCTGACGGGCAAGCAGAATCCGTCCAAACATTGGATGTACAAACCTGACGGACATTATTATTGCAACGATAGGCACCATCCGTATTGCAAGTTTCAGGGGTTTCTCCGCCTTCACTCTCTGTGATATCGTCTGCATTACGAGGAGCCAAAACAGGCGTTACTGCACTGTATGATGTTGCAATACCCGTAACATCATAAGCTGTATTGGCACTCATTGTTTTAAGAATATCTTTGGTTGTCAGCATAACACTAACAACAGATTCAGTGCCGTTTGAAGAGACATTCCATCCTTTTGGCTGTGTGGAATCATTGTACTCTGCAGCAGTCATCAATCCTTTAACGGTGACAAGCGAATAATTATATTCATTGTGATTGACATTATCATTCAAATCATCAATTGAGATTTCAACAGGCTTAACGGCAACGAGCTGACTATCTTCGACAAATGTAACATTTTCAAAGATCGGATAAATCTCAATTTGGCATTTATTGAATGCAATATAGGAAGACTTAACATTAACTTCCTTATTTAACTCCGTGATAGCTTTAAAGCTCTTTGTTTGAGTGTCATCAGATGATTTATAGCCATACAGCATCATGCCGGCATATTTACCATCTGAAGAATCTTCCTGAATGAAAACAGTATCTTTATTATTATTAAAACCTGTTACACGAGCATTCAAGTCAACTTCATATTCCAGTTTTGATGTATTTGAAGTCAGCTCTGTACAATCTGTTTTTCCAGCAGCCGTAAGTGCTTCTGCAAGCAGTTTGTCATAATCCTCATGAATAGATTTAATGGTCGTATATTTTGTTACAGCAGGGCCAGCTACTTCGCAACCATCATTATCTGTGTTGCATCCATTGGAACATGTTTCAGAAATCTTATAATTGCCATCAGTATCGCAAACTAATGCATAACCAACATTATCGATTGTTGTACAGGATTTATCACCAGATTCGCATTCTGCTGCACAGAAATAGATGTCATTAGTATCACGGCATTTTTCCCCCGTCAGACAATAAGAGCTTCCTTCCCAGAAACCTAAAGTCTCACCGTCTTCTATATAACATGCCTGAACGACATCGCCAAAACCATCATTGAAACAACGTTGGGCATCTCCACGGCAACCTTTAACACATTCATCAAAATAAGTATCAAGGACATAGTCATTTGATGCATCACAAACGCAGGCGCCGCTATTATCGAGAATTCTGCCTTCACCAGTACATGTACTGCCAGATTCACATGTACCATCTTCTATTGTAAGACTGCAGGTCATATTTTCTTTTGTACAGTTGGTAGCCACAGCCACACCACCAAACATACAACCAACAGCATAGGTATCACCATAAACGATCTGACAGGTTTCAGCGCCATCAGAGCAATCAAGCAAATCGTTTACATCCTTGCATTCTTTGCTGGGTTCTGCAGTATCGCAAACTTTGCCATTTTCGCAAGCAGTGCCGGTACCCCATGCGTTATTAGCGCAGGTGTAAAGCGTGTGGGTATAAGCGTTAGTCGTATCATCTTTTACAGCGACGCATTTGGTGTCATCATTGACGCATTCGACGCATTCGCCACCGACGCAAACGGGTTTGTCACCTGCGCAAGCGGTATTGATCGGAGTCATAACGCCATTGACGCATTCGCTGATTTCGGTGTCGGATGTACAAATTTTATCGCCGTGGTTGTATTCAACGGCATCAACCGTACATTTTGCAGGAGCAGCGCATTTGGCGCCATCGGTTGCATCTTCAACGCAAACTTCGCCGGCATTTTCGCAGGCAACTGCGGTACCCCATGCGCCTTCGGCATCACAGGTGGCGATCAGGTCGCCTTCGCATTTCTTGGCACCATCGGTGCATTTTTCCACAGGTTTCGGACCGCATGCGGCATTGCCTTCAGCATCAACGCTGCAGACTTCGCCGGCATTTTCGCAATCTTCAGCTTCTGCCCATTTGCCATCGGTGCCGCACTTGACGATCTGTTCGCCTTCGCATTTAACTTTGCCATCTTCGCAATCTTTCTGAGGAACCAGAGGCACACATGCGAATTTTGTCGCATCATTGGGATCGGCACCGCAGGTGACGCCAAGAATCCGTTCACCGCTATCATCGAGTGTACAGTCTTTTGATGTGGCATCGCTGGCTACGCCATCGGTAATTGTACAGGAAACGAGAACTTCGTTATCGCACATGGTCTCGCCGTTTTTGAGTTCAACCGGTGTGCCATCATCCTTGGTATAAGGATTACATTTCGGGGTTGCTGCAGCAACACATGCGCCATCTTCGCAAACAGGTGTGTCGCCACTGCATTCGGTGTTGACATCAACCCACTCACCATTCTTGCATTCGGTGATCAATGTGTCAGTCTTGCAAATCTTATCGCCATCGTTGTATTCGACATCATTGCCGTCTTTGCATTTCTTAGCTTCGGCACAGGCATTGCCTGCTTCATTGCAGCCATAGCTGCAATCATCAACGACGGCTTCGCCGGCTTCATTACAGGTAACATTTTTGCCATCTTTGCAGCCGGCCTCGCATGCAGGAACGTTCTCAGCACATGTTTTGTTGACGGCATCGCATGTTTTGTCGTTGCAGGGAGTGCTTGTCCAGGTATTGTTGGAGCAAACTTTAAGAACGTTTTCTTCGCACTTGGCCTGACCTTCTGTACATGTGACAGGGGCTGTGCCTGTGCATGTGTAATCAGCACTGTTGCAATAAGGTGTAGCACCCTCACACTGAACGCTCACTGTCCATTCGCCGTCTTTGCATTCATTCACGGCATTATCAATGCACGATTTGGCGCCATTTTCACATTCATTGGCTTTCCATTCAACGGACTCATTACAGGATGCTGTAATACCGGCAGCAGCGCAGCAAGCGAGGAATAACGCTAACTTTTTATTACTCATCATAAACTCCTTAAAATTGCAGATTTTCTAAACTGCAAAACAAAATTACGCACGCCGCCTCGGGGTGCGCAGACAATACACTCCAGCAAAAAAGCTGGTACTACATTTTACATTTATATCACACCTTACTTTACTTAAGCAAGTAAAACAAATTTTAGACCTTTCGGGGTTACTGCAATTAACAGTGTGCAGTAATTTTGTTGGAGCGCATTTTTTATGGGAGCGCGCTATCCGGCTTCGCCGGATACGCTGCGCTAAAAGGCCTATGCTGACGCATACGGCCTTTTTTCACTGTGCAGTGTGCAGCGTGCAATTCAGTTTGCAGTGAGCAGTGATGCTCCGTTGTTTTACAACCGCGATTTAAGCTTAATGCGGCTATCATTGCTCTTTGCTCATTGTAAATGAACAAGCTTATTGAGCTGCTCAACCTGATTCATGATGTATTTCTAAACAAAAATTACGCCGACCGGATGTCGGCGTCTGGCGTTTAATAGTTCGGAAATTCTTCGAATGATTCTGGCAATGTATTTGGAATTTCGAAAAATGCTGACGGTTCCTCTGCATCAATGCGATGGAAAATCAAAAGCCTCGCCATGCCTTTTTTGACGTAATTGCGAGCTTCATTTAATGGTATCAGCTCGATAAATGCATCGTGTTCCACATTTTTGGCATATGCCGTCATATAACGGGCAATCTGGTGCGGACCTCCGTTATATGCCGCCATCGAAAGCGTCGCATAACCACTGAATTTTTTGAGGATTTGAGCAAAATACCAGGTTCCCATCGATATCGAGTTTTCGGGACGAATCAGGTCGTATGGCCCGAAATGGCTGATTTGCTTGGCATCCGCAATCTTATACCCTGTCATCGGAATGATCTGGAGCAACCCATAAGCATCGGCATGCGAAATAGAATCGGGGTTAAATGCCGATTCGATGTTCATGACAGCCCAAATGATATCCGGAGTAATCTGGTTTTCAACGGAAGCCGAGATGACAGCATCTGAAAATGCATGCGGATAAAGCGTCGAACAATCGACAATACTACTTTTATCACCGCAAGTAGTCTTGGGAACTGGTGTCTGTTTTCGGGCCATGTAATAATCGTGAAACGCAACCAGTGTATCGCGAACAAACGACTTCAATTCCGAAGCATTTGCATAAATAGCCAACTGTCTTTCGGCAATGACTTCGCGGGCTTCTTTGTCTTTTTTGGCCGGCAAATCGAAATGATAATCATCGAGCTCACAGCCCCAGACACCGGTTTTGTTTTTCCGGTTATCGACGAGATGCCCATCCAGACTCAGTTTTGTCGTCCACAAGTTGGCTTCGGACGGACTTTTACTCATCTTCGAAATGCCGAGAATTTCAATGGCAAGTGTTCTAAATAAGGCATTTCGTTCGGAATAAAGTTCTGCATCGTGCAAAAATTCGACGCGTTCGAGTTCGGGAACCACACTTTTGAATTTCTCGATATTCTCGTGAAAAGAAGCAAGTGAACGCTTTTCGTCGTAAGAAAACTCGCGATTCCAGGGGCGTTTAGCCTCGGAATTCATCGAAATTTCGCCAAATTTTTGAATGACTGGCGTATCGGGAGCCGGTTCATCCGCCTTCCGTTCGAGTTCGGCGAGTCTTGAATGAGCGAGGATGGCATAATAATCGTCAGAATCAGAGATAATCAGGTCTTTGAATTGAGATTTTGCGCGTTCAACGGTTGCGGGAACAAGCGTGATTGTTTTCTTCTTTTTCGCTTTTTTTCTCGAAGACTTTTTCTTCGATTTGGTCTGAGTTTCTTGAGCTTTTACCGCGACCTGCGCTTTAGAACCGTCAGATTTTTCGGCACTTTCTGCTTCTTTTTGCTGTTTTAGGGCACTCTTTAATGTTGCCTGAGCGATGAAGTAGTTGAGACGGCGTTTATAAGTGCCCGAAAGCCCATCCTGAGCCATCGCAAACTTCATTCTTGCGTTTTCGTAATCGCCATTTAAATAAGCAATAAAGCCAAATTTTGCGAGTTCTTCGGGGTCTTCTGTATCGGCATAAACTGTTTTGGCATATTCATAAGCCACATCGAGCGCGCCACAGGTTATGGCAAATTCCATCGTACTTTTGGCGCGATCATTTTTACCGAGTTTTGATGCATTCAGCGCGAAGTATTCAAGTGCTTTTGAGCGATCGCCAATATATCCGTAAGCTCTATAAAGATAAGCAATAACGCCAGCTGGACGCAATTTGTCCTTCGTTTCTCCGCCCAGCTTTTCGAGAATGTCCTCGAATCTTTTCGCAGCTTCCTCATGGTGGCTTCGTTCGTAGGCAATGCGAGCATTCTGAACCATGAGCTGATAGCTTTCGGGGAACATCGGCAAAGCCTCGTCAGCCGCGCGCTGTGCATCATCCCAGAAACGAGATTTTCTGAGGGAATCAACGCGTTTGAAATGTTCGTCAAAAGTTCTTACTTTCGGTTCAATTTTGCGTTCATCAAGCCACTGCTGCGCACTTTTGGCGGTCGAATCCCAAGGGTAATAGAACACGAGATCCTGCACGGTTTCAACCGCATGTTCTGTCATGCCGGATTCGTATTCACGGGTTGCCAGCGCAATTTTGAATGCATTGAGTTCCGGATAATCCGGATAAGTGACGATAAAACGGCGAAGTTCTGTCGTGATATCGGCATTTAATGCAATACCCTGCTCCATTTTTTCGGCATAAGCCAAATGATAGTATGGCGATTTTCGATAAGTCAGAACGCGATGAAATGCATCAAAAGCCTTCTGATGCATTTGTGAAGCATCGTCACCACTGAGTTTATTGGCCTTAAATGCGTAAAGTCTTCCGAGGTGAAAATCGAAGATGTCATCGAGGCTGATGGCATGTTCTTTGGCTTTAAGTGTGAGAATGCGTTCAATGGCCTGATCGACGAGAGACGCATCGTGTTCTGCCATGCGAAGAGCGAGCAGCATCTGTTGACCTTCGGTCAGGGCAGTTTCATCCAAAGAGCGGATTTCATCGTATGTCGAGGATTTGTCGAGTTCCGAGTTGAATATTTTTTCAATACCGGGTTCAGGCTGGATTTCCTGGGCATCGTCATTGACATGGTCAGATTCGGGATTTACAGTCTGTAGCTGAAGATTTTCTGTTTTTTCCTGTGTAGCGGCATGAACCGAACCGGTTTCGGGATTATTGGCAGACACAGTACAACCTGCGCAAAGCAAAGCTGCTAAAATCCATGCAGTTCCATTCAAAAGCTGATGCAAACGACGCTTCAAAACCCGATATCCTTATCTCTATTTCCCGCGATCCGCATGATGCGAGTTTTTTCCGTCGTTTCTTTTAATGGACTTTTTTAAAATCGAACAATTTTAGGGTTTTGTGGAGGAATGAATACAAAAATGGAATTTCATCCATTTATACGCCGTAGGCGTTAGATATGAATAGCCCCCGATTTGCGCCATCAGGCGCCATCGGGGGATCAAATGGAATTTCGGCCGTATGCCGTAAAACGGCATAGGCCGAAACGCCGGTCGTATCGCGGCGCGATAGACCGGCCCACAAACTCATCAATTATTCACGATATAGGAAGTTTCCGGCGCGAGCTTGAGCTTATCTGTGAGCGGAATTGGCTCGCTTACGCCATTTTTTATCGGCAGGCAGGCATACCCCTGCTCGCCGAACCAGAAGACAAACGTGCAATAATTCGTTCCTGATGGCAGCGTAACGCGAACATTTGTGCCATATTCAACGTTATCACCGCATTCAAGACAGGATGCATTTTTCGCGGTTGTAAATGTCGAAGCCCAGGACATCACAGGCTGGTTCAAATCCTTCGTACAATACATATAAACCATAGGTTCGGCCACACCATCAATGGGACGATAACGGCCAAAACCATCCCAGTCGCCATTGCCGTTTCGAGTCACAGACTGAATGTTGCACCACGCCGAAGGCAGACAGTCCTCATTTGTGACGCTGCAGTAGGGATAGGTATCGTCCGAACCGCAATTATAGATTTCTTCCCAGTGATGATCCATGCACCAGACTAGATGCGTCGTGTCGTTGCAACGGAATTCGCCTTCTTCTTCGCAGGCGTAGTTAGCATCTTTAAGCGTACAGTCTTTGGGTTCGAGCATGCAGGTGCTTCGATCGCAGCGAAGCGTGCCGCCGGAATAGATTCTCGGGTCGTATTCGACGCAATTACTGACGAGCCAGTCCGTACCGTCGCATTCCTCATAATCGCCGTTCAGTGCACCATCGCCACAGAATACGCAATCTTCAGTCAAAATGGACTTGCAGTCACTGGAACATTTAAGAGTACCGGTTGCAGAGGCATTAGAGAGTTCGGATTTGCAGGTTGCGGAGCCGAATGCCGTCTTATCGCAGGCTTCGCCTTCTTCTATAATGCCATTTCCGCATGTGGCAGCAGGAGGTTCCGGGCCGGATTCAGATTTTTTGCATTTGGATGTGTCGAGTCCGGTGCAAGTGCTGTTGCACATGAGCGTGCCGTAGGCACCTTCGCCAAGTGCATCCGGGCTGGCACACGTTCTGCCGCCGAGATTGGTCATATCGCACTTTTCACCGGTTTGAATTCGACCATCGCCGCAGAATTTTGAAGGCGAACAGTCTGAAATATCGAAGTGCATGCACCCATCACCACATTTAAGTGTACCAGTAGAACCCGTTCCAACAATGGATTCACATGTTTCGCTATTGAGATTTGTTCCGTCACAGACTTCGCCTGAATCCTTATTGAGAACGCCGTTGTTGCACAATTCCGGTGCACTGCAGTTGGAATAGTCGAATGTCTGACAATCGGTGCTGCATAAGACCTTGCCTTTGGAACCTTTCCCAACTTTGGATTCACAGGTTGCACTTCCGATAGCCGTGCCGTCACATGTTTCGCCGGAATCGATTACATTGTTGCCGCAATTCGTTGCTTTGGAGCAACCTGTCGTCACAAATTTTGTACAGGTTGAATTGCAACGAAGTTGTCCGGTCGAACCCGCCCCCACGATATCTGCACAGGTTTTGTCATTCAGGTGTGAACCATCACAGGTTTCGCCATTTTCAAGACGACCATTGTTGCAGGATGCAGGTGCTGTGCAATTGGAAATGTCAAAACTTCCGCAATTTTCAGAGCAATTGAGCGTGCCGGTTGAGCCCTTTCCTACGACATCTGCGCAGGTTTTGCCATTCAGGTCTTTTCCGTCACAGTATTCACGACCATCGATTTTATTGTTGCCACAAGTCGATGCTTTTGAACAGCGAGTGGAGTCGATGGTGCACTGGGAATTGCAGGAAAGAACACCGGTTGAACCGGATCCGACGATGGTTGCGCAAGTGGCGGAACCAAAATTGGTTCTGTCGCATTCTTCGCCAGCTTCGAGAAGGCCATTTCCACATTTGGCTGCAGCTGTACAATTCAAAATATCATAATTGGCGCAGTTTTCTGCACACCCAACGGTTCCGGTTGAACCAGTGCCAACGACATCTGCACAAGTCGCTGTTACTTTGACTTCGGTATCACATTTTTCACCGGCATCGACCACTCCATTACCGCACGAATTGGGTTTTGTGCATTTTCTGACATCGAAATCAGTGCAGTTTGTCAAACATCCCACGCTACCGGTTGAACCGGCACCGACGAGGGATTCGCATGTGGCGTCACCAACGTTCGAGCCGTCGCATTTTTCCCCATCATCGATCTCGCCGTTATTGCAAAGCGAAGGAGCCGAACAATCGTCCGTAATAAAGCTCTGGCAATCGGAGGAACACCGCAACACGCCTTCAGATCCTGCTCCGACGACACTTGCGCAGGTCTTGTCGTTCAGATGAAGTCCGTCACATTCTTCTGATGGTTCAACAATACCATTACCGCAAGTGGATGGTATATTGGCTTCGCAGCCATTTTCAACATCGTTGTCCTCATCACGCCAGTCGCCATCACAAATCAGATGGCAAACACCTGCCAAACACACGCTCGCTGTGACATGACTATCGGCACTGGCTGCAGGACATGCATGCTCACAAGCCCCGCAATGTTCGGCATCATTTTGGGTATCCTTGCAGACGCGCTTTCCGCCAATTCTGCATTCCATCAACCCATCCGAACAGCCTTCCTGGCACTTGCCGTTCAGGCACTGAACGCCTGCTTCACATTTTTTCCCGCAAGCCCCGCAATTCTGGGAATCCGTCATCGTATCGACGCATCCGGATTTGCAGCATGTTCCCGAACAAACACTCCAAACGCCATTTGTATTGCACTGACAGGCCGCATCCCGGCATTCTTCATACGTACCGCACACGGCCATGCTGGCGCCGCATTCGTTGTCCGTATTCTGAATGCAGAAACCATTGCCACAGGTATTGGATTCCGGGCAATAAAATGTCGTTCCCTCGTAGTTGCATGTAATGACTTTTTCCTGGTCCGAATTCGACGAAGAAGAGACACATCCCGCAAGATTGAAAGCCAGAATTGCAACGAGAACAGCTGATTTCTTCATGAGCACCTCCGAAAAAGAAAACTGCTGTCTTTTAACCGTTTTTTATGCACACTACAAATGGCATTTGCATTTATTTGGGTGGCATGGCTATTGGCCGAAACGGCCAATACGCCATGCGGCGCGGCCTATGCGCCGATGGCGCATACGGCCGCGCTATTTCCATTCGTGTTCGACGTCGATGACTTCGGCATCCAATGCCTTTGGGGCACGTTTCTTCCCATATTCATAGGGACGTTCCACTTCAACCCTGGTTTCATCCCGCTTTTTACCATCCACATGGTAGTCATCGACATCGATGATGTCGTCAGAATATCTGGACTTTTTCCGGCTGCAATCAGAATCATTCTGACCCAAACCACCCATGTTCTGACCAAAACCAGCAAACGGCGAACCTGCTCCGGAGTTCATATCCGGCATTCCCTGCGTAAAAAGACCAGCCAATGAAGGCGGCACCAGCTTTTGAATGAGTTTGCGCTGAAGAAGCCGTCTCACTGGCGTTATCAACACAAGAATGGCCACGATATCCGTCAAAAATGTCGGAATCATTAAAAACAAAGAAGCGAGTTTTCGCGGCAGGTATGATTTGGGAAGCTTTTCCTGAAAATTGGAAGGATCCTGTATCCCCGGAGTTTTCATCAGCGGTTCTTTCGGCCGGATGATATAGCCAAGAATCATAATTCCTATCGTCAGCCAGACCGTATAATATCCGCCTATCAGCTCAGACATTCCCCAAAATGCGAAGAATTCCAAAGCGAGCCAGATAATGAGAAAAGCCAGAAAACGTCCTCTGATTTTTTTGATTTCCGGGGAGTTCATATCCATTTGATTACCACACTAAAAAAAGAAATCAACCAGTCCCCGATATCGGGAACGACAGACTTTTCTGCACCATGAGCAAATTGTCCAGTCTGAAATGATTTTTTTATGTATCGACATATCCATTCACAAAAAAGGCGTCCCGAAGGACGCCTTTTTTGTGATTCTCAACCTATTAAACGCTCATATCTTTAGCGCGCTGAGCCGCTTTATTACAGTCCTGTGTACCACCGGGTGAATCACCGTAGTAGAGACAGAAGTGGCCGCCCATTGCCCAGCCGCCTTCAGGTCTCGTATTGCTCTGATTCTGGAAAGGCGAACCGGGATTACCGCCCATAATGGCAGCATGTGGACGCTGATGATAACCGCAAGCCACCATCGTTCCATCCGAAAGCTTGATAGCAGCTTCGCGGCCATCCCAGCTCCAGCTGCTCGTTTTTTCCCAGTAACTATTGTCATCAGCACTCTTATTCGGGTTGCGAATATGCTTAAAGATATCGGTATCAGCTTTGGACCACGGCGTGCAGTCGGAATGATAACCGGCATCGGCATCCCACGAAACGTTGAAACGCTCTTTGGTTTTGAGGTCGATAATCTCTTTCATTTTGCGGCCCTTTTCGATGGCTGCGACGTCCTGAGTATAGAGATAAGTCAAGCCGCCGGCACCGACTGTACCGCTATCAATCTTATTGCCATCCGAGTAGCTGTAACCCGATGATTTCTTGCGTTCAATGGTCAAACCAGCTGCAGTGGCACTCGCTGCACCGAACTCACCGTCGGCTTTTAAGCCATGATTTGCCTGCCATGCGGCAACGGCATTGATTGTATTTTTGCCCACAGAACCGTCATCCTCTGTACCAACCACACGCTGGAATGATTTAATGAATTCGGTCGTATAACGCTGCGAAGAATACCAATTCTTAATGTTGTTGATTTGGGTATCTGTAAAGGATGGAACAGAAACAGAAGGCTTATCGTTATTATCTGTCTGACCAATCTTCTGTTCTGCTTCCTTTTGTTCTTCCATTTGCTGGGTGTTATCGACTTTGGGGGCTTCCTGTTCAACTTCTTTTGGTTGTTCTGGCTGAACATTTTTCTGAGCGGCAGCAGCCTTGCTCAATGGCCCCCAGTAACCGTCACCTTCAAGGCCGTTTGCAACCTGCCAGACGGCAATGGCTTTAACAGTCTGCGGACCAAAAATACCATCGACATCACTACCGGTTAAACCGACTGTACGCTGGATATCCTTGCAAATACTGGCATTATTCTTTTTATTATAGGCAACTGCACCAGAAATCTGTTCATTTGTCAGATTGACGGCAGGCACATCCGAACTATGAGAGGATGAAGAAGGCGCTGTTTCAGGTGCTTTAGACTCCTCTGCATTAGAAGGCTGCGTATTGGTCTGCGTCGCAGCGAGTGCCGCTGCTTTGCTCTTCGGACCCCACTGGCCATCGCCAACCAGTCCATGCGCAACCTGCCATACAGCAATGGCATTCACGGTTTGCGGCCCGAAACAACCATCCACATCGCTGCCGGTCAAACCAACTGTGCGCTGGATATCCTTACAAATACTGGCGTTGTTACGCTTGTTGTAGGAAACAGCTGCTGAAATTTCACTCGCTGTAAGACCGGAAGAGGACGTTGCACCGCCAGATGTTCCGCCACTCGTCTTATTACCACCGGATGTCACAGTTCCAACCTGCGCATTTTTACTGGCATCTGCCGAAAGTGCACTTGCATCATCACTCGTCTCGTAATTAAAAAATGAGTGTGAACCGATGACTTTTACGACTTTATCCGGCTTCGCCCACGAATGACTCGACGAAACGAGATTGCTCGTGCAGTAGTGATCGCAACCGCCAATCGGGTTTGAACCACCACCATTTACGACCTCGTAACCAACGCGATAACACGTGTCATATGCGGCTTCTTCCTTCGCATACAAAGCAGACTGCGTGTTCGAATCGCTCAGATTATTCGTCCAGGAAAACTGGGATTTCTGAAGAATAACGCCGCTAAATGTGTTGGGCCAGCCACCACCGCTCGCATTCTTACGGTTTCTTACGACGTTCGCTACGGCATATTTTCCTTCATCGGACTCGCCGCGAGCTTCCGCATAAATGTTCATCGCCATCAACACGTCTTCGCTCTGATTCAGTCCTTTTGACGGATCAGGCTTCTTGACGCTTACTGCTGCCTTCTGAGGTTGATTGAGTGTTTCAGCCATTGTTTTTCTCCTTATTCAAAGTTTTGCTTTCACATCAACTTTTACATTAATCTAACATTACATGAGTTATTCACAAAACATTTTTTGTCGCATCATTGTAAACTTCACCAAAGAAAAATGCCTTCTTATCGCATAATGCTTTTTTGGGGGACGCGCGCTATCCGGCTTTGCCGGATACGCCGCGCGAAAAAGCCTATGCTGACACATACGGCTTTTTTTGAAACATCATCCCCATCCCAAACATCTTTTCCGCGCCATCTGGCGCGACAACAGCCCCATCGGTTGAATAGATACCAATAATTAAAAAAATCGCTTGAAATTCGTTATTTTTTGCGTAATATGCCCGCGTTTTGCGCGCGTCGAAAAAACTCGATGTCGTGTTATTCAATTTGTTCAGTTTTGAACGCTGTATCGTGACAGCGTTTTTAGAATTCATCAGTAGGAGCTTTAAGATGGCCCGCAAATGTGCTTTTACCGACAAGAAACCACTCGTTGGTAACAATGTTTCCCATGCTCATAACAAAACCAAAAAAGTTCAGCTTCCGAACATTCAGACAAAACGTATTTATGTCGCTGAACTCGGCCGTTTTGTTCGCATTCACCTCTCCACCCGTGCTCTCCGCACTGTGAGCAAACTTGGTCTGCTCGCCTACTGCGAACAGAAAAATATCCAGCTCAAAGACATCGAGATGTAATCTCATCTGTGCTGCTTTATAAAAAAGCACCGCTAGCCGGTGCTTTTTTTTTAGCTCAAATCGCTAATGCAACAGCTTAAACTACAGCAAAATTATCTGCCCTTTTACAGAAATTATGCCCTCCAAACTTAATCCAATTCTGTTCTGCTGCCTCCTGACGATTATCGACTTGTCTGGATGTACACAGGGACAGGACTGCGATGACGGCTACAGCACAAATTCTACCCAAATCAGCTATAAATTTTCCACACTTGCATCCAGAATTGCTCAAGTTTTTTCAGAAGAAATCGAAGAACACGCCAAAGAACAACTCAACGCTCAAGCTGTAAAAGACCGCGAAATTCTGCAACAAGCCAGATCCAAAGCCGAAGCGGATTATCAGGCAGCAAAAGAACGCAAAGAAAAACCAAAACCCGTTCCAAGAGCAAAACTTAACATCGACGAAAATCATAAAAAGTATTTTCCAGAAATCCGCTACAATTCCCTAATTGCGGAATTTTATGACGTCGAAAACGCCCCGAGAAAATCCATATTTGTACGCGATGGTCAGTTGTCGGAATTAGCTGAATCCCTGCTTTCTGCTTTGGAAAATGTCGATGAACACGCACTCGACATTGCCGACTATGAACCCGAAAAACTTCGCAAAGCCGCAGAACATCTACACCAGATGCGTTCATCTCTCGGCAATGGTGCTCTTCTCAACGCCTTCGAAACCGAAGCCATTTCGCGTGCTCTGGAGGCTGCCCCCGGATATCCCTATGCACCATCGACAGATCTCTCATCACTGGATGACAAACGTCTGAAAGCAGCATCCGTCGAGTGGCTATGCGATACAGAACACACCCCCGTCCCACGGGCTGCTGCCATGTGCGAAAAAGCACTGGAATATCGCCGAGAGGCTGCAGCCCTCGAAAATGCCCTCGAATTTGCCATTGCTGATGCATGGATGGCTTATGCGGCTGAACTCAAATTCGGAAACCTCGAAAAATTCTCGGAAGAAGAACGAAAACTCTACACAACAGAAGAAAATCCAAACGACATTCATCCAAAATATCACGCTCGCATTGTCGAAACACGCCTTGCGGCTGCACTTTCCGAATTCGTAGCACATCCCGACCGTTCTTCGGCCGACCAATACCTCGAAAATCTGATTCCGCATCACGAACAGTACGCAAAACTTCAGGCTCTACGCACTCGATACAAAGAGATCGTCAACGCCGGCGGGTGGGACGTCGTCCCGCCGGATCGAATGTTCGCCGGCGGACATGCCCCACTCGTCAAAAACCTCAAATCCCGTCTTTCTGTGGAAGGCTATTACTCCGGAACAATCGACGATGCGTTCGACGCTCCACTCACGGAAGCCATCAAAAAATATCAAAAACATCACCAGCTCGAGGAAAATGGCGAGGTTGGTGAAGTTTTTTGGCGAAGCCTGAATGTCCCGGCAAACCAGAGACTCGCCGAAATCGAAGTCAATATCAGACGCTGGCATAAAACGCTGTTCGAACCTTCCAATCGGTATGTCTATATCAACATTCCATCATTTACGGTTGAATTCTGGAACGATAATCAGCACGTCTCCACCCATAAAGTTGTCGTCGGCAGTTCAACGCGCATCTGCAATACAAGAACGCATGAATGGGAACTGATGAATTCGACGCATCTGATGCATGCCAAAATGACCTATATCGTCTTCAATCCCTATTGGAATGTGCCGCCGCGAATTGAAGTCGATGAGTTCCTTCCCAAAATGGCCGCCGACCCGCATTGGCTTGAAAATTCCGATTTTGAGTACGTCAATCCTCGCGGTGGTGGACGCGTTCTGCGACAAAAACCCGGTGAAAACAACTCACTCGGAAAAGTCAAACTCATCTTCCCGAACCGATACAACGTCTATTTGCACGACACTCCCAAACAGGGAATGTTTGAATATCCGGTTCGCGCATTTTCTCACGGATGCATGCGCGTCGAAAAAGCACTCGATTTTGCTCGCGAAATCCTCGAAGCCGATGGCCAGTGGCATGAAAAGGAAGTCAATCATTACTATAAGCAGACTGGCGAACATGCAACCGATTTGATCACCCCTGTCGACGTATTCATCGAGTATCACACTGTGACAGTCGATGATGACAATGAGCCGTATTTCCTCGCCGATGTTTACAAAATCATTCGGGATGAAATCACGCCGCCGACGGCTGCTCAACGTCGATGCGATCCGGCCACGGATCGCACAAGCCAGTATCGATCCGGCGGCTCTGAAGATTCCGGCCCATAATGACGTTTTGCCAGAATGAGGCATTTCACATCGCAATTTGCTGGTGTATATTCATCAAACCCCATCCCTTGAATGGGTTATAAATTCCAAAACAATTACACAGGAATTTCGGTTACGCCATGTCAGATTTACAGACCCATGCACAGGGCATTCGAAGACGCGTTCTGCGCCATATTCTCAACAACGGCGGCGGCTATATGAGCCAGGCCTGCAGCAGTGCAGAAATTTTGAGTGCTCTTTACGGCAGCATTCTCAATATCGGACCTTCACTCGGAAATCCAGTTCCAGAGCCATTTCCAGGTGTTCCCGGCCCGGGAAAACCATCGGTAACCGGTGTTGATTACAATGGCGGAAAGACCAGCCAGGACA
>JAZRWV010000450.1:0-3044 GCA_045599925.1 Myxococcota bacterium | reverse complement strand
ATCGAAGAAAAGTTTGAGAGATTTTGTCGTTTTCTTGAAATTTTTACGACTGAAATCAAACTGGGCGGTCAGGAGTTGATATTGAGTTATCCAAGGCAGAAGCGGCCATTTGGTGATGATTTTGTTCATGGCCTCGAGGTCATCTCGAACGCTCTGTCTTTGGAGTGTATTAATCATGAGCTTAATACGGACGTACAAGAGATTGAACTGTTGTACGATATCGCCTGTTTTGTTGGCGATTTCGAATCCGCGGTCGAGGGGATCGAATGGAAGCGGTTTTTCGAGTATGGATTCCGATTCAGCGATGAGAGTAAGTGCGGTCGGGGTATTATACCAGTGTCCAGATGCATTGAGCGCTCTGTAAGCTTCGTTTGCCGCCACTTCAGCTCTTTGGGGTTCACCTCTGAGGAGATAGATGGTAGCGCAAAGCGTCTGGCTTTCGGCGAGCTTGGGCAGGTCGCCCAATTTTCTTCTAATTTCGAGTGATTTTTCTGCGTATCGAAGCGCGTTGACGAGCGCGCCTTTGGCACCGGAATCGAGAGTTAATTTGCCGAGTGCGTAATAAGCGTCAGCAACTTTAGATTCGTTATTTGTTTTTTCAGCGAGAGTGAGGGCGTGCTGAAGAACATCTTTGGCATCATTGTAATTGCCCTGCATGCTCAGCGCGTTGCCTTTGGTGATAAAGGCTGAGGAGGCTGTATGTGCATCGTCGAGGATATAAGCGTATCTCGACAGCAGATCTGCGAGCGTGCAGACGAGTTCGTATTGTCCTATGCGGAGGTTTTGTTGGATGCTCAGCATGAGGAGTACTTTATAGGTGAGAGCGTGTTCCGGTCCGATATGCGGGAGGCAGTGTCTTAAAATCTCGTTTGCAGACTGATTGTAGAAGTTGGTGATATAGCGTTGTGTGATATTAAGCCAGCATTGAGCGGCTTTGTGCCAAAGATTTGCTTGCTCAAAGGCAGTTGCCTGCTGCAGTGCACAGGCGTTTCGATGGGCGAGAACAATGGCGTATGTTCCTGCAATTTTATTAGCAAATTCGCGGTTTGATTGCGTGATAAATTCTCTAAAAGTTTGTCTTTCAGGGATGACGCAGCAGTTTCCGGGGGCTGAATCGCTGGCAGAAATGAGGATTAATTCGCCCTGATTAATGAGTTTGAGCGCGACGTTTTGGCACCATTCACGTCTTTTTTCTGCGAACCATGCGGTTTCGCCGTCAAGTGCCTCAATGCTTAAAACGCGGATGAGATCGTCGAAGTAGAAGAACTCGTTGAGCAGGCTGGCGGCAGAAAGGAATACGATTTCGTCATCGTCAAATGATTGCAGGAAGGCATTTAATCGCTCCTGTTTGTTTGCAGACAATGTAATCGTGGATTTTTTTAAGGCTGCCTGATTGATGATGCGCAGGGAGTGTCGGATTTCGGTGAATGTTGTTCCTGCATTTTTTGCGCAAGCGTTGAGGGTTTCTGCAGGGAGGTTGTGTTCCTGCAGTGCTGTTTGGAACATCTCGCGCACGTCACAGAATTCGTAATCCGTGGCATCGACGACTTCTGCGCCAGGAAGAATATCCGTTTGTTTGGAGGTGACGACGATAATGAGAATATTGGCGCATTCGAGTGTCTGAATCTGGCGGATGACGTCTTTCCAAACGTGTCCGCATCTAAGCCATTCATCGGATATTGCGATAATGACGGCCCCGTTTTGTGCGTCATTTTCGATCATGCTGAGCAGGGCTTCGAGCAGATCAATTTTATTTCTGGCTGCGAGTGCTGGCAGATCTTTTTTAGCGAAGACGTATTTATTCAGCTGATATCTGACGAAGAGAATGTCTTTTCCCCAGCGTACATCGGCCTGCGGGAAAAGGAAATCACCGCCTTTGAGGATGCAGTTGACTCTTTCTTCTTCTTCGGACTCTGGGAAGCATCCGAGTCGACTGGAGACGAGTGCTGTGACGAGGTCTTCGAGTTGGGGATTCGTATTTGTGGCGGATGTATAGCAGTGGCAGTTTGGAAGGTTTTGACTGCATTCCTTTAAAAATGCCTGAGCCAGTCGATTGCGTTCGAATGGCTGATCGGAGCGCACGTAGACGAGGTGGGGATTTTCTGCGGTATAGATTCCCTGGGAGCAGTCGAACATGCGTTCGAGATCGAAGTGAAGACCTTGTTCTTCGACGTCATGATTGAGCAGTTCCGTATATCTGGCGTCGAACAGGTGTGCGATTGCAAATCGGCTAAAAGACTCTGCCGGGGCTTGTCCTGCGTTGTCGTCGTCGGGATGGAGTTCTCTCTGATTTTGGGGCAGCGGCAGGCCGACAGAAGACTTTACGCCAGCCGGGTTTTCGGAGAAACTTTCGTTGCCTTTTTTGAGGAAACTATCTCGATTGGATTGGGGCGTGGACCTGTTTTGTGCGGTTGAGAGCTTGGAGACGTAGACTTCGTCATCAATAACAGGTTGTTCTGTATTAAGGCTGTCTTCTTCGATGCAGGGGGTATCGAATGATTTATCGATGTCGATATTGGGCAGGATTCCTGAGCTGACGATTCCAAAGATATTGGAATCATCCGCACTTTTAGTGATCTGGAGTTTTGAGCTGGAAAGGGTAATGCTATTATTGGCAAACTCGGCGGGAATTGGGAGTTTGAGTTCGTTTTTAGATTGGCCCTGGGTGTCGGCAGTGGAATTTTCCGGTATATCACAGAGTGCTTCGAAAACTTTTGAATGAATAAAGATTTCGTTTGTTCCCTCAAAATGCTTAATGATTTGAAATTCCTGGGCATTGGAGAGGGGGGCTTTTTCGTCGTTCTCTTGGGATGGTGTACTGTCGTCGTTGTTTAGGAGGAGATCGAATGCTTCCGAGATTTCACTGTGTATGATGGGGGTTGCATTGGGATCGTCATCCAGAATTCGAACGCGGTGAGTTTTTGTCCTTTCCGTTGGCAATGAGACAGATTTTGCGACAGATTCCTCTTCTGCGGCGTCCAGCTCATCGTCTAACATGGCCTTATGAAACAGCTTTGTACATTCTTCCGGTATTGAATGATCGA
>JAZRWV010000449.1:0-7611 GCA_045599925.1 Myxococcota bacterium | reverse complement strand
ACTTACGCAGACAAAGCGATCAAGCGAATTGAGCCATCGATTGGTGTATGCGATCAGACCGGTTTTATCGACGTAAATCTCGGAATTGAGAACCAGTTGAAAATTGCCATTGCCGTGATTGAGAAAAATACCCATGCACTTGCCCTCCATAGACGAAGATGCCCGAGGCATCATCAAAACATAATTTAGCATGAAATCGAGGGAATGGCGAGTGAGTGGTGCGGCGGCTGCCGCGAGGCATAACCTTGCACCACATCGTTAGTCTTCAATTGGGAACAATCGCATATTGTGGTTGCTTTGCGACACTTGTTTTACTTCATCAGCCACAACATGACGTGAAACGTTTAGCGCGCGGTGTATGCCGAAGGCATAGGCGCGCCCCAATCAAACAAAACGCCGCGTATCCCGAAGGGATAGCGGCGTTCATGCGCAGGCGTATTTCGCATTTGCGAAATAGCCGCGCCAAATCAAATCTTCAAACCGCGCTGCGCATAAATGGCGCGAAGGACGGATTCCGGCGTTGCAGGCCAATGGATCTGCGGATCTTTCTTCACATCGTCACCGCAGGCAATGACGGCCTGTTCCAGAGCCTGAACCAGAGCCAGAGCGAGTACGAACGGCGGCTCGCCAACAGCCTTTGAACCATGAACGGCTTCGGCAGTTGCATTTTCGAGAAGCGAAATGCGGAAATGTTCGGGATCGGGAATCGTGCCGTAGGTCGGGACTTTGTATGTCGCCGGAGAATGCGTCTATGAATGATTTTCAGCGTGACTTTTTGTGATTGAAAATTCGGCATATGATATAATGTATTTTTTGTTCTTGCGACGACAGGCTGGTCGTAGTTACATCAAGACAGTTCTTGGATTCGTAACAACGTAAGGACAGGCACCATGAAGATTTTCAATAACGTCACGGATATCGTTCGCGACGATATGGCCAAAACAATCACAGCTGGTAGTAAGGTCTCTATCGCGGCTGCTTGCTTTTCCATGTATGCCTATCAGGAACTGAAAAACCAGCTCGACAAAGTCAGCGAGTTTAGATTCATTTTTGCCTCACCGACGTTTGTTGAAGACCAGGAAAATAAAGAAAAGCGTGAATTTTACATTCCAAAACTCAGCCGTGAACAAAGCTTATATGGCACGGAGTTCGAGATTAAGCTTCGGAATGAATTGACACAAAAAGCTATCGCCAGAGAGTGTGCCGATTGGATTAAACGCAAAGCTCGCTTTAAAACCAATACATCTGGTGAGAATATGAGCGGTTTTATGACCGTTGCGACTGCCAAAGAGCAGACCGCCTATATGCCAATCAACGGGTTCACAACCGTTGATTTGGGATGTGAGCGAGGGAACAACAGCTACAATATGGTCAATAGCTTTGAAGCTCCTTTTGCACAGCAATACATGCAGGTATTCGATTCCATTTGGAATGACAAATCCAAACTCCAAGATATTACGGATACAATCATCAACAATATCAGCAATGCCTATAACGAGAATTCGCCGGAGTTCATCTACTTCATGACGCTTTACCACGTTTTCAGCGAATTCCTCGATGACATCTCGGAAGACGTTCTGCCAAACGAAGCAACAGGGTTCAAACAGAGCAAAATTTGGAATTTGCTTTATGATTTTCAAAAAGATGCGGCACTAGCCATCATCAATAAGCTCGAAAAATACAATGGCTGTATCCTGGCTGACAGCGTCGGACTAGGCAAAACCTTCACAGCCCTTGCGGTCATCAAGTATTATGAGAATCGCAACAAAACAGTGCTCGTGCTTTGCCCCAAAAAACTCGCCGAAAACTGGAACACTTATAAAGACAATTACATCAATAACCCGATTGCAACGGACCGCCTGAATTACGATGTTCTGTTCCACACGGACTTGTCACGAAAAGGCGGCAAATCCAATGGACTCGATTTGGACAGACTTAACTGGGGCAACTACGACCTTATTGTCATCGACGAATCCCACAACTTCCGAAATGGTGAAGGTGGCATTGGAACACACAAAAAAGATAGTGAAAATCGTTATCAGACATTAATGCGTAAGGTCATTAAGGCCGGCGTTAAAACAAAGGTTCTGATGCTTTCTGCAACACCGGTCAATAACCGTTTTTACGACTTACGAAATCAACTTGCGCTTGCTTATGAAGGCGATACGGAGAGTTTCGATAAAAAGTTGAACACGACGAAGTCCATCGACGACGTTTTCAGACAAGCTCAAACAGCCTTTAACGCATGGAGCAAATTGCCATCTGATGAACGCACAACCGACGCTTTATTGAAGAAATTAGACTTCGATTTCTTTGAAATACTGGACAGCGTTACGATTGCTCGGTCTCGAAAACACATCGAACGCTATTACAACACGAATGCAATCGGAAAATTCCCTGAACGAAAAAAGCCTATCAGCAAACGCCCAAAACTCACAGACATCGAAAATGCCGTCAATTATAAAGAAATTTACACGGCATTGAGCTCGCTTTCTCTATGCGTTTACACGCCTTCGAATTACATTTTTCCGAGTAAACTTAGCAAATATCTTGAACCAGGTAAGGGGTCCAATTTAACGATGCAGGGGCGTGAAACTGGTATTCAGCGTTTGATGAGTATCAATCTGCTCAAACGTCTTGAAAGTTCTGTTTTCTCGTTCAATCTCACGCTTATGCGCATTAAAGAAATCATCAGCAATATGATTGACCGCATCAATGATTATGAAAAAACAGGAAACTCCTGCATTGATGTTGTTGAGATCAGTGATGCTGACTTCGATATGGAAGATTCCAACACGGATTTCTTCTCTATTGGCAAAAAGACAAAAATCGACCTCGCTGATATGGATTACAAGACTTGGCGAGTGGAACAGCAAGCAGATGCAGAAAATCTCGAATTGTTGATCATGATGGTCAACGACATCACGCCGACACACGACACGAAGCTTCAAACGCTACTTCGACTGCTCGACGACAAGGTTAATAGTCCTATCAATCACAACAACAAAAAGGTCATTATTTTCTCTGCATTTGCTGATACAGCCAAGTATCTTTATGAACATGTCAGTCCATACATGAAAAAACTCTATGGACTGAATACAGCTGTGATTACCGGTGCGATTGATGGCAAAACAACCGTTCGCGGTCTAAAACCCACGCTCAATAATGTCCTGACATGCTTCTCGCCGATTTCAAAGAACAAAGCCGTTCTCTTGGCTGACAATCCGGCGGAAATCGATATTTTGATTGCGACAGATTGCATCTCCGAAGGTCAAAACCTTCAGGATTGTGATTATTTGGTCAATTACGACATTCATTGGAACCCTGTCCGCATCATTCAGCGTTTTGGCCGTATCGACCGAATCGGCAGTAAAAATGAATTCATTCAGCTCGTGAACTTCTGGCCTGATGTCGATTTGGATGATTACATCAATCTAAAATCCCGCGTCGAAACACGCATGAAAATCACCGTTATGACCTCAACAGGTGACGATGATTTGATTAACCCCGAGGAAAAGGGTGACCTTGAATATCGCAAGCAGCAGCTCAAACGCTTACAGGAAGAAGTCGTCGATCTCGAAGATATGTCAACGGGCATCTCTATCATGGACCTCGGGCTTAACGAATTTCGGCTTGACCTGCTGGCCTATATGAAAACGCATCAGGACATCGAGAAAAAACCACGTGGCCTTCATGCTGTCGTGCCTAAAACAGACGACCATCCTGAGGGCGTCATATTCGTTCTCAAGAACGTTAATAATAGCGTCAATATCGACAATCAGAATCGCATTCATCCATTTTATATGGTCTATATCGGCAAGAATGGCGAGATTATTTGTGATTACCTGAATCCCAAACGTCTGCTTGATTCGGTTCGCTTGCTTTGTCGTGGAAAATCCAGTCCTATCAGTGACTTATGCACAAGATTTAACGAAGAAACCGACGATGGTCGAAATATGCATTGTGTGTCGTCGTTATTGAGCGATGCGATTGCATCCATTATTCATACAAAGGAAGAGAACGACATCGACAGCCTGTTCTCGAGTGGGGGGACATCGGCTTTAATGTCAGACATCTCTGGATTGAATGATTTCGAACTCATCTGTTTTTATGTGATTTGTTAGTTGTTAGTGCTTAGTTATTAGTGCTTAGTTATTAGTGAACCAAGCACTATGCACTGGGGAAAAGTAATGAAAGTGAAAAACTATCAGGAACTTTTAGTATGGCAAAGGGCAATGGAAGTAACCAAATTGACATACTGTATTGTCAAAAAATTGCCACGAGAAGAATTGTTCTCTCTTTCAGATCAAATGAGACGGGCTGCCGTTTCTATTCCATCGAATATTGCAGAAGGTTTTGCGAGAGATTCAAATAAGGAATTCATACATTTTCTTCATATCTCAAATGGCTCATGCGCAGAATTACAAACTCAACTACAAATATGTGTTCAGATTGGGTATTTGGTTGAAACAGATATCTCAGAAATCATGTCAAAACTCAATGAGGTGGGAAAAATGACCCGTTCTCTGATAAAATCACTAAGCACTAACCACTAAGTACTAACCACCATGCTATACTTACCTAAATCCACAGAATTCAACAAACGCATTCCAAAGCAGAAGTTTTACGAAAAACTATCGGTGAAACCTGCGCTAAAAAAGTTGTTTGTGGATCAAATACAAGCCATCTATTGGCGCAATAAGGTTGCTTCCACAACGACGAACATCGAAGCGGGGCAAAGCGTCACAGAAATTGAAGTCTTTGAAATCAAGCTCTGTGAGAATACGCTAGACGAAGCCGTGATTCGTTCAATCGATAACGAGATTCCCTACCACATCCTTTTTTTGTTGGAATTCAACGGTCAGTATCAGGCGTGGATTGCTTATAAAGAGACAACGTCAAAGGCTGATGCATTCAATGTTTGCGATTATTACCACACAGACTGGATGACTGAGCAAGACTTGCCACTTAAACTCGATGGCATGAATCTCGACGTCGTTTATGAAAACTTTGTGCGTCAGATTGCCGGCGACATTCTTGCCAAACGCCACGAACAAGAAACGCTTGCGGAATCTGTCGAACGCGAAGAACATCGTCAACAGCTGCGAAAGCAGATTGCTGCCTTAGAAACAAAAATTCATCGAGAAAAACAACTCAATCGACAAGTTCAGCTCAATGGTGAACTGAAGGCATTGAAGAGAGAGCTGGAGTGTTTGTAGTGCTTAGTGAGCAGTAGGCAGTGAGCAGTGAGCAGTGGGCAGTGAGCAGTGGGCAGTGGGCAGTAGGCAGTGAGCAGTAGGCAGTAGGCAGTAGGCAGTGGGCAGTGGGCAGTGCTTAGTGAGCAGGGAGCAGTTATTAGTTATGAATAAAACTCTATGCGTATCGAAATAAAATACTTGAGGAAAGCTTATTTGAGATAGAAATCAATTGAGATGGCTCACGACGCTTAGTTTTGATGATTCAATAATTCGGATCAGCGTTGGCCGATTTTTGGGGTGCCTTTGCTAAGCACTAAAACCTCTAATTTTCGCCTTAAACCGATTCCCCGTCTAAAATCTGCGCCCTGCATCCCCGTGCACTAGCGCGGGGTTGGCTAAGTCCTAAGCCCTAAGCACTGCTCACTGAACAACTCACTACTCACTGCTCACTAACCACTAACCACTAGGCATACCAATGAAAAAGATGCGGATGGAATCGGTCGATATGACCGCACAGAATATCGACAAGATTGCGGCTTTGTTCCCGAACTGTATGACGGAAACAATCGATGAGCAAGGCAAGCCCAAAAGAGCGATTAACTTTGAACTGCTCAAACAGATGCTGTCGGATGACGTGATTGAGGGCGACGAAGCCTATGAGTTCACATGGGTTGGTAAAAAAGCGGCCATCGTCGAAGCCAACAAACCCATTCGCAAAACACTGCGCCCGTGCCCCGAAGAGAGCAAGAATTGGGACACGACCGAGAACCTCTATATCGAAGGCGATAACCTCGAAGTTCTAAAACTCTTGCAGGAAAGCTACCTCGGCAAGGTTAAGATGATCTACATCGATCCGCCCTACAACACCGGTAATGACTTTATCTATCGCGACGATTTCGACATGTCGTCGGACGAATATGCCGAAGAATCGGGACAATTGGACGAAGAAACCGGCAACCGCCTTTTTAAAAATACCGATACCAATGGCCGCTTTCACTCCGATTGGTGCTCCATGATCTATTCTCGCCTCATGCTCGCCAGAAACTTGTTGAGCGAGGATGGGGTGATTTTCATTAGTATTGATGATAATGAACAAGAAAATTTGAAGAAGATTTGTGATGATGTTTTTGGGGGAGTATGTTTTATCGCTCAAATAGTTTGGCAAAAAAGAACTTCTCCTGATGCACGACGAATTATTAGTGCGGGTCATGAGTATGTTTTAGTATATGTTAAAAATGAATTACTTGGTCATCAAGTACTAAACTCATTGTCCTTTGAACAAAAAGATATTGAAAGATATAAAAATCCTGATAATGATCCGAATGGACCTTGGATTTCAACTGATTGTACAGCTCAAGGTGGTCATGGAACAAAGGAACAGTTTTATGATATGATTACACCGTCTGGTCGAGTTGTAAAATTACAAGATGGATTATGTTGGCGCTATACAAAAAATAAGATGGAGCAAGAGATTGCTGCAGGTCATATTTGGTTCGGAGCAGATGGAAAAGGTGTTCCTCGGAAAAAAACATATTTATCGGATAGAGAAGGCAAAAATATGTGGACATGGTGGCCTAATACAGAAGTCGGTCACACTCAAGAAGCAACAAAAGAAGTCGCCACTCTGCTAGCACATAGTGGCATATTTGATTTCCCGAAGACAGTAAGATTATTACAACGAATAACTCATATAGCAACTCAATCAAATTCCATTGTCCTCGACTTTTTCTCTGGAAGTGCGACGACGGCACATGCGGTGATGCAGCTCAACGCCCAAGATGGCGGCAAACGCAAGTTCATCATGGTTCAATTACCGGAAACGTGCGACGAAAAGAGCGAGGCGTATAAGGCTGGCTATAAGAACATCTGCGAAATTGGCAAAGAGCGCATCCGACGCGCTGGTGCTAAAATTCTTAGTGAGCAGTTGTCTGTGAACAGTGATCAGAGGGCAGTGAGCAGTGAGCTGAGAACAGTTGTCAGTGAGCAGTTGTCAGTTGTCAGTGGGCAGAGAGCAGCGGGCAGAGGGGGCCGGGCAGTCGATAGTGGGGGCAGTGATAAGCCAGCTTGTCGCACACTATTTTCGGATGTGTCCCAGAATACTGACCACTGTCCACTTACTACTAATAACTTAGACACCGGCTTCCGCGTCTTCAAGCTCGACGATACGAACATGAAAGACGTCTATTACTCGCCCGAAGCCCTCGACCAAAAGCTTCTGACCGACCTCGTTTCGAACATCAAAGAAGACCGCAACGACCTCGACTTGCTGTTCGGCTGCTTGCTCGACTGGGGCCTGCCGCTCTCCATGCCTTACACGTCCGAAAAGCTCGAGGGCTGCACCGTTCACACCTACAACGATGGCGATCTCATTGCCTGCTTTGACGAAATCATCCCCGAATCCGTCATCACGACC
>JAZRWV010000448.1:0-12188 GCA_045599925.1 Myxococcota bacterium | reverse complement strand
CTTCACCAATTTATCATAAATCAATTGGATTCTGTATTCATTTTGTCGTTTTTGGGGCCTGGCTATTGCCCTGCATGGACGTGCGACTCGCACGTCTCTGCAGTCCAATACGCCATGCGGTGCGGCCTATGCGCTGGTGGCGCATACGGCCGCGCCTCTCCTCACATGTTTGCATCCGAAATCCAGAACATCGGGCGAATCCAGGGACGCGTCGAGGCATCCAATGCACACCATGCATCAGCCGTTTGCCCCGGCAACAATACCAATGGCTTATCCTCTCGCTGAGTTCGCTCTGACTGCAATACACAATATTGCGGTTCATTTTCGTCGGTCATGAAATAAATATCCGAAAATGCATATTTTCCACGATTGGTCAGCGTCATTTTAAGCGAAGTATAACTATGCGAATCAGTAAGAGCGACGTTTGTCATACGAATATCAGAAATCTCAACATCGCGCTCAAACAGACTCGCGGTTCTGAATCGATATGCACTTGCAGCAGCCCAGAATGGGCGAAGTTCCGTGCATTTTTCATCATTCTGAACGCAGATAACAGACAGATTTTCGAGAGCATCCCAAAGCATATATCTGTCGAGATTTTTCCAGAAGACCTGCATTTTTAGCGGTTCAGCATATGACTTTCTGACGACAGACCGAAGCAAATATTGCCCGTCATTTCCCGGTTCGACCACGATGCTGAAATTGTGTTCTATAGCTTCACCATGCCACGCATTTTCCAATGCACGCAAGTAATCTGCATACCGTTCCACCTCCGACATTTGCTCATTCATGCTTTTTTCAGGAATATTCGGAACAGAGGGAACTCGCTGCTTAAAAGAAAAAGCCATTGCACCGGTTGCATCTTTCTGAACAACCGTCACACCATTTTCAAGCACTGGTTCACAAATCGTATTATTGGCAATAAAAGAAGCCACTGCATAATATTTTGGTCTTCGCGCTGGTGTAATTTGCTCAACCAGTCTGGCACTCACATACTGAATTGCGTCCTTTTCATCAGGCAAAAGATGCTGCACATACTCACGCCAGAGGACCCAGTTTGGGAAAGGCCCCCTGCTATATCTGCAAAGAAATTCAGCCGTATCCTGAGCCAGCCATTTATCCAAAGAAGCATCAGGATCGCCCTGAATGACGGAAACTGCAGGTTCTGAACAGGCAGACAGGGCGAAAATGAAGCATAATGCCGACGGCAAAGCCGCCAATAGATGGTTATTCCGCGACGACATCGACTTTATCGTAACGCGTCAATTCCTCTGACGTCGCCTTAATTGTAGCCATGCAATAGGTTGTTTTGCAGTCGTAGATATCGACTTTTCGTTTAAGCCCTCTCAGGACAGCTTTTGCCCCTTTCCTAATGCCCTTTTTCTCGCCCAAGCCATTGATTTTGACATCTGCGAGGTCATTGCTTCGAGGGGTAACGAGAACAATTGTTCCTGTCACCGTTTTAACATCCGAGGCAATGTCAAGGCTTTCGTCATTGTCGGCAGCTTTTTTATCTCTGCAGCATTTCTGTCCGGATTTACATTTGTCCTTGGGAACACATGGTGTTGAAGTTGCGGTTTTAGCTCTGCATTCCCCCATTTCAACATCGCAGACCGGAGTGTCGTCCTCACATTCCATAATGGTTTCAAAACCGGTTTTCTGACACTGCTGAAGGACATTTCCAACGCAAGCAAACGTTCCGATTTCACAATCCGGTTCAGGGTCTGGAAGACGGAAATCAGCTTTAATGGTGTAACTGCTCTTACCCTCTTTAGTAATGACCGATATGAAGTAATTTTCCTTTTCGACAGCAATTTCAGGAAGGGTAAAGATGTTTGTCGATTTGTTGGTTGTAAGAATTTCTTTGGGTCGACCAAAGTTATCCATAATCGAAAGAGTAATGATGATGTCAGAAGGTTTGTCGACAAAGAGAACGACCGTGACAAACCCTTTATCCTGCGGGGAAATGTAATACCAATCTTCATTATCCCCATCAGGAGCAGAAAGATCATCGATCTTGCTTGTGTTAACGAGAAGCTGAGTTGCTGAGTCGCGTGAACCGTCATTGCCAGAATTTGAGTTATAATCAATCTCCTTATTGCACGACGATAATGCGAACAAAGCAGAGACAGCGGCAAATAAAACGAGCGCTTTTTTTAGCATAATCAGGGCTCCTGAAGATAAGAGTGGATAAAATATCCGGAAATTACCGGACCGTCCAGACTCTTATAAGAGAAAATAGCGAAAAAACCAAAACAGGGCAAAAAAAAATCGGCAGCGAAAAGCTGCCGTATAAAAGTCAGGCAGAGAAACAGTCATTACTCAGGAGATTTCACGACAAATCTCGTTGCTTTTTTCACTTCAGAAGATGGTGCATTGGTCATGACAATGCAGCTTTTATCGAGAATTTTATCGACTCTGAACCGGCCGCCTTCAAGGATGCTTCCATCGACATAAATATCACCGACAGCACCATCCTGAATTCCGTCTTTATGGCCGACATTGAGTTTAATCTGAGTACCTTTTTTCTGAGGTGTAATAGAAAGAGCCTCAGCTTCAACCTTTTTGTGTTTTCCTTTAATATCGGCACAAATAGGTTTAATAGCCGTTTTTTCATTTGCAACAGCAGAAGTTGAATTATTGATTGTTTTGACCGGGCCATCACTCTGATAAGCCTGTCCAACGGTACTTCCCCGAACGATTGTCGGCCCGGAATCGCCGCTTGAACTTGAAATTCCGCCAGCAACAGCCAAAGGCAGAACGACGCCACCTGCAGCAGCTGCAGGAAGAGCGACAGCACCGGCTGGAGCAGCCGGAGCGGCTGCTCCAGCGCCCTCGGCACCACCAGCCATGCCAGCACCAGCAGATGCACCACCTTTCGGTGCGGCTGTTTCTGATTCAAAATCGATATATGCCTCAAATGACGGAGCGGTTGAAGGAGCTTCAAATCCATCATAATTCGTTTCAAATTTAATATTCATCGAATAGATGGAACGACCGCTCTCAGCCTTAACTTTCACATAGTGAAGACCAGGTTCGGGAACAAATGAACGAACTTCAAGTGTGGATGATGCCGTATCTCTTCTATCCACTTTAATGGGAATGCCAAAACGATCATAAATACCAATTTCGACATTAAAAACGCCTGTTGGATCATCCCACCATGAGTTGACGATCATATCTCCTGGTGCAGGAAGAAAAACAAGTTTCCAGTCGATTTCATCCCCCGCAGAAGGATAAATTTCATCACTGGTGATTTCATCCAATTGGATTTCGATGGCCCCTGAACGGAATCCGTCGTCATCGTATTCCGTCGTGCAACCCGCAGCAAATGCACAAAAAGGAAGCATTGCCAAAATGGTCTTCTTAAAAATGTTCATTATGATACTCCTTCAATGTTGCATTTCAATGAGGATACAACACTGTTTAGTTTAACAGTAAATTCCTTGTTGTGTCAAAGACATGAATAACGACGCACAGTCATTTGACCAATACCAGATGAGATGTTCTCAAACTTCCTAAAGATATCATCATTCTGGTTCATTTGATTTTGGCGTTGGTTCGACGTGGAATGTTTCCTTGAGAGGAAAACGCTTACCAAGATTAGTCAGCGTGAGCGGTTCGAATTCATAGGCAAGACGAGCGTATTTATTGCATGGAATTGCATGACAATATGCAAGAGCAGCGGCCGCACGGCGATAGCAATAAGTGAAATTTTTTGGATGAATCAGCTTGTTATTTTCGAAAAGAAGCCCGGTTTTTATACTAAGCGGCTGCTGATAAAGGCTAGCATAGTGCATGATTTCCCGTCCCAAAAGGTCAATGGGAATAATCTGATGGCCGCTAAACATCATATGTCTGGTCAGTGCAATCAGAATATTGGCACTGGAACTTACAAAAAGCGGGTAATTACCGACATAGACAAGATAAAGTCCGGAAGCTCTATTTGCAGGAAGCGTTGCAGAAAAGAAGGGACCAAACCATTTAACGACCCAATTTCTAGGGCCAGCATAAGGATCATCCGCAGGAACAGACTCTGCCGGCTCCTGAACCTCAGCTTCACCAGGTGCTGTAATGATTGGATTTTCCGCGAGTTCATTTGGCAACCCCTTATCATCCGGCCCGACCACCATAAACTCATGAACCTGACTTATTCCAATTTCTTTTTTCGCCATGTTCTCCTCGCCATGCGATACAGGAAATACTTCGTTATAAAATGAACGACCGGAAAGAAATATGCAAGGCAGAACATAATCAAAAAGCAAAAAAAAACGCCCGCGAAGGCGGGCGTATTAAAATTCAGCGCACTGAATATTAACCAGCAGGTGTAGGAGCCGGCGGGGGAACCGGTGTACCCTGTGGACGAGGACCACCAGGACGTCTACCATTGGGACCACCAGGACGACCTGCTTTTCTCGGCATATTTGGACCATGCTGTAGAGCTCTCGGAGCAGGTGCAGGTGCAGGTGCGGGGGCTGCAGCAGGAGCTGCGGCACCGGGAACTGCAGGAGCGACCTGAGCAGGAGCATTAGCAACCTGAGCAGCAGCATCATCTGCACTTCCTGCATTGATCGCAGAAAGTGTCGGAGCGAGAACGAGGGCAATAACACTCATCAATTTGATGAGAATGTTGATGGAAGGACCAGCAGTATCTTTGAACGGATCACCAACGGTGTCGCCAACGACAGCGGCTTTATGAGCATCGGACCCTTTACCACCATGATTGCCGCCTTCAATGTATTTCTTGGCATTATCCCATGCGCCACCAGCATTGGCCATGAAAATTGCAAGAACAACACCCGTAATGGTTACACCAACGAGGAGACCGCCAAGGGTTGCACCTGTTGTATCGAGGAAACCGGCGATAATCGGAGCACAAATGGCGATGAGGCCCGGCTTGATCATCTTCTTGATGGCTGCCTGAGTGGAAATCTTAACGCAGCTGGCATAGTCAGCTTTGACACCTTCTTTACCATCCAGAAGGCCATCGATTTCTTTGAACTGACGACGAACTTCAACAATCATATCCTGTGCACTGCTGCCAACGGCGAGCATTGCAAGAGCACTGAACCAGAAAGGAAGAATACCACCGACAAAGAGACCAATCACAACGAGCGGACTCATGGCATCAATGCTTTCAAGTTTCATAACCTGTGCATAGGCAACGAAAAGTGAAAGAGCGGTGAGGGCAGCGGAACCAATGGCAAACCCTTTACCGATAGCAGCAGTGGTGTTACCAACGCTATCGAGTTTATCGGTACGTTCACGAACTTCAGGTTCGAGACCTGCCATTTCGGCAATACCACCAGCATTATCTGCGATAGGACCATAAGCATCGACAGCGAGCTGAATACCGGTTGTAGCGAGCATGCCAAGAGCGGCAAGTGCAATACCATAGAGCCCGGATGTCGCATAAGCCAGGAAAATGGCGACGCAAATCAGGAGAACGGGGATAACGCTGGACTGCATACCAACAGCGAGACCACGAATGATGTTCGTAGCGGAACCCGTTGTGGATGCTTCAGCAATAGCCTTAACGGATTTGTAGGAATCAGAGGTGTAGATTTCGGTGACTTTACCAATCATGGTACCGGCAATGAGACCGCCGAGAACCGTGATACCAATGTTCCACCACTGAACAGAACCAACACCAAAGAGGTCGTGTTCCGGAGCGAGAGGAAGTCCGCCTTCGGGAAGAACGACATAGGCAATACCAAAGATAGCTGCTGCAGTTACGACAGCGGCTGTAATCGTACCACGATCGAGTGCATGCTGAGGATTGGAGTTTTCACCTGAGCTCTTGACAAGAGCAGTGCAGAGGATGCTGATAATGATACCAGCAGCAGCAACGATAAGGGGAAGACAAACAGCAGAGAGCTGTCCCTGTTCCGGTGTCCAGAGTGCAGCACCGAGAACGGCGGAGCCAATGATTGAACCGACATAGGATTCGAAGAGGTCAGCGCCCATACCGGCGACGTCACCGACGTTGTCGCCGACGTTATCGGCAATAACGGCGGGGTTACGAGGATCGTCTTCCGGAATACCGGCTTCGACTTTACCCACGAGGTCTGCGCCGACGTCAGCAGCTTTGGTATAAATACCGCCGCCGACACGAGCGAAGAGAGCGATGGATGATGCACCAAAGCTGAATCCCGTCAGAACTTCCAGAACCTTAGTCATCTCTGCATCGACAAAGATGACATTGGTATAAAGGACAAAGAGGCAGAAAATACCAAGAAGTCCAAGACCAACAACCGTCATACCCATGACGGCACCACCACCAAATGCAACGGCGAGTGCGGGTTTAAGACCACGCTGAGCAGCATTTGCAGTACGAACGTTCGCCTTTGTGGCGACTTTCATACCGAAAAATCCTGCAGTTGCACTGCAGCATGCACCAACAATGAAGGACACTGCGACGAGAGGACTGCTCGCATCATTGCCCATGTTGATGACAGCAAGCAAAGCGGCAACAATAACAACGAAAATTGCGAGTACTTTGTACTCTGCTTTTAAGAAGGCCATAGCGCCTTCCTGGATGTAGCCTGAAATCTCTTTCATGCGATCCGAGCCGGGATCTTTTTTGCTGATGCCACTTGCGCGAACAAATGCAAATAACAAGGCAGCAACAGCGGCAACGGGGACGCCGATCGTGACCAGGTAGTCAACAATGGTCATTTCCATTCTCTGCATTCTCCTTCTTCTTGGCCTTAAACAGGCCGTTACAATAATTCATCGAAGCCTGCGATCCTCGCGCAATAAACGTCTTAATCGCATCCACTCCGATAGCTAATGAAGCACCCAGAATGTCCTCATCCTGGGCAGAAAAACAACCCAATACATAATTCACCACATCATTATGCTCCGGCCGGCCGATTCCAATACGAACCCTTGCAAAATCAGCCTTTCCCGTCAGCTCGATGATGGATTTCAGTCCATTATGTCCACCAGCACCTCCACCGGTTTTGACACGCAAATCCCCCAGCGGAAGGTCGAGTTCATCATGTAATACGAGAACATTCTCTATCGCAAGATGATAAAAAGACATGCATGCAACAACGCTTTTACCGCTCAGATTCATAAATGTCTGCGGCTTAAGCATTAAGATGGAACGCCCGCACACTCGCGTCGTTCCCCAAATACCCTGAAATTTGTTCTGCGTCATGTCTGCACCACATGATTCACAGAACCGGTCCAGAAGCCGAAACCCTGAATTATGGCGTGTATTCGCATACTCAGTGCCCGGATTTCCAAGACCAACAATTAACAAAGTCTCATCGCTCATACATGCATCTCAAAAATAAAATTGCACTGCCTTGTCTTGTACACCAAATTCACAAATGTGTGAATTTATAACAGAAAATTCGGGATATTTATTAAAAAGCTATAAGCCTAAGACCCACAGACAACCACAGTGATTTTTTTAAGACCAAAAACAAAAAACGCCCAGACCATACGATCTGGGCGTTTTTGAGTTCTGTAAACAGAAATTATGCGCGAGGCGGATAAATTTCTGCAACGAGGAAATCGCTTGAATAAACGAATTCGCAGCCGGCCGGACGAGGAACAGCACTGATCTGAACGCGATCTTTAATGTTCATCGGAGTAACATCGAAAACGACTTCGGTCGGAATGTCCTTCGGCAGACAGGAAACGACGACATCGCGAGCAGCACTGCGAAGTTTACCACCGAGACCAACGCCAGCAGCTTTACCTTCGAGACGGAGGGGAACGCGGACCGTAACTTTGCGATCGGCATCAACGGCATAGAAGTCGGCATGAAGAATGCGACGGCTGACCGGATCACGCTGAACGGACTTAATCATGACATCGCGGCGAATTTCCTTGCCATTGTCATCAATAACGAGTGCGAAAACGATGTTCGGACCAAATTCTGTTGAAAGAACTTTGATGAGGTCGGCGGGATTGATGGTGGCAGCGACGGTATCGACATGACGGCCGTAGCACACAACGGGAATGCTGCCAGAAGCACGAAGTTTACGGCTTACGCCTTTTTTTCCACCAGCACGAACAACACCTTTGATTTCGAGATTTGCCATAAAAATATCCTTATATGCAGCCCCAACAGATGATCGACATCCCAACTGGCTGCGTTATTTTGACGCGACCATCGCGCCGCGCGGCCTTTAATGTTGTTTTCACTTTTTGTCAAGAAAAATCGGTATTGCCGGAACTCTGCTATGGCCTTACCCGGCCATACGCAGAGTCTTCGCAGCTATGGCATTCGCCATACGCTGCTTTGGCCGGGGCTATTTCATACGCCCGACCACAGACCACACACTTTCCGAACAAATCCGAAAGCGAGGTATTTAGTAGGCGAGTATTTGCTTTGCAAATAGCGCCGCAGGGGGCTTCACCCTGCCATCACACAAACATGAACACAACTTCATGTATTAATGAAACCGGCGGATTGAAATCCGCATGACATAAATCGACAAACGAACGAATATATTGTGCAGTTTGCCGTTACACACGAAGCCGTATCATTTCCTTGAAATATAACAAAAACGGCGTTATTCTGAGTATTTGTGTCTCAAATTCTGCTTTTGCGCAGTTTTTTTTCGTTTATTAATCATTATTAAGGAGCGTTTACATGGCAAATCTCAAACTACGCTTTGCTGTCAGATCAATTCTGGCCGGTCTGGCCTTCGCCATGATTCTTCCCGCGACACAGGCATTCAGTCAGGATGCGAAAACATTTCGCGATGATATCAGACAGTCGCAAAGCCGATTCGAACAGCTTAAAATCCAGTACAACAGCGGCACCGCAAGGTACAACAGTGAAATGTCCCAAATCACAAGCTGGATTGACGAAGCACTCATTCTCATCGGTAAGGATGAAATCGACAAAGTCAAAACTCTTTCTCTGAAAATCGGTGTTTACATCGACTTTGTGGACGCCTCTCTTCAGCGCGATGTTGCCATGTCCAATGCACTCGAAGCCGAATCCAGATTGAAATCCCTTAAAGCAGAGCACGGCAAACTGGAAGCACAGGTTCAGCAGCTTGAAGCAGAAGAACAAGTTCTCCAGTCTAAACTCGACAGCCTAAAAAAGTAATCATCAGGAGTACAACAATATGAAACGCAATCATCTGTTCCAGTTTGTTTTTTGTGCTGCCATAGCTTCTGTTTGCTTCACGGGATGTGGTCCCCAGGAAAAGCCGGCTGAACTCGTTCAGCTTGAAGCGCTCAGAAGCAGCGAAGAATCCGCGAGCATTAACGGAGCGGCGCCAGAAGCGTATAAAGAGTGTACCGATCTTACCAACAAAGCAATCGATGCCTGGCAGGACGGCGAACAGTCCAAAGCCAAGATTTATGCGGCCCTTGGCCAGCGTCAGTATGCGACAGCGCAGGCCAAAGCCCGACTCAATGAAGCTAACTCGCGCAAAGCTGCTGCAGATCAGGAAATCAAGCTTATTGAAGAGCAGCTCAAGACCGAACAGGCAAAACTCGACGGTCTGGAAAAACATATCGCACTGCTCAAAACAACGATTTCCAGCAATGACATGGCGAATGTCGAAAATCGCATCCAGATAGCAATGACTGAACGCGAAAAGGCCGTCGGTGTTGAAGCAGCGACCAATCAGAAAGACATTTTTGATCAGGCCGAAGCCAAGCTCAAAGAGGCCGGTGAGCACAATGCGGCAGGCCGTCGCGATGAAGCCTCCGCAGCGGCAGAAGCAGCCCGTGTTCTTTATGCAGACGCCTACGAAAAAGCCAAACCGGATTTCGACAAAAAGCAGCTTGCTGCCCAGGCAGCAGAAAGACAAAAGGCACTTTTCAGCGAAGCGCAGAGCATTGTTGGGCCATCGTACGTCTTCACCGACATGCAGAGTACTGTGATTGTCCTGGCCGCAGCCTTTGAAAAAAATAAATCGGATATCCTTCCCGTCAAACTTGACGCCCTCAAGAGAATTGCAGAACTCATCAACAAATATGCTGACGCCTCTGTTTCAATCGAAGGACATGTTCAGAAATCGACCAAGAACTATTTCGAAGTCAGCCAGCGCAGATGCGACGCCACACGTGACTATCTAATCACCCAGGGCGTTCAGTACAATCGCATTATGACGACAGCCAAAGGCAAAGAAATTCTGCGTTATGATGAGAAGCAGAAAGACAATCGCGCGATGAACGACCGCGTTGAAATCATCATTACCCTCAAGTAATTCATGGACGAAACATTCCACAGGGTTGAAACTTTAATTGGAGCGGAAGGTTTCAAAAAGCTCACCGATGCCCATATCTGCATTGCCGGATATGGGGCGGTGGGAAGTTTTGCGGCCGAAGCCCTTGTTCGAAGCGGAGCAGGCCACATCCGAATCATTGATGCAGATGCCTACGTGAAGAGTAATATCAATCGCCAGCTGGGGGCCGACACAGAAACCATCGGCCTGTCCAAAGTTTCCATTGGCTGCAAAAGACTTAAGCTTATCAATCCACAGCTCGATATCGAAACAGAAGAGACATTTCTCAATGAGACGAACTTATTGCTAAGTTTTAAGCCATTTTCTGATGGAATCAGGCCAGGTTATCTGATTGATGCCATTGACTCTCTGAACGCAAAAATTGCGCTGCTCAAATACTGGCATGCAGGAAGTGCGCATATTTTTTCGAGCATGGGGGCTGCACGCAAAACGGATCCGTCCAGAATACTGGCTGGCGATATATCCAAGACAGAAACATGTCCGTTGGCGAGAGAAGTTCGAAGGCGGCTTCGAAAAGAAGGAATCTATAGTGGCATACAGTGCATTTATTCGACAGAGCAGCCGGTGAATAACGAATCACAGCAGGCGGAAGAAAAAAGCGGAAAAACGAGAGAAGTTCTTGGAAGCCTTGTAACGGTGACAGGTTCATTTGGTCTAAGGATAGCAGCAGAATGTATTAAAAAAATTCTGTCTGAATAATTGACTGGTTTGACATGGATTGACAAACCAGACGAAATGATGATAAAAAGAGAAATGACGTAGATTCTACGGCACGCGTAATACCAGTTTATAATGAGGTCATCAGCACAGAGCTGAGCGCTAAGGAGACATAGGTATGCATCTGATGAGAGGGAAACTAGGCTTACGAGCAGCATTAATCGCCGGTGCAATGATATTTGCACCTCTTGCAGCCGAGGCTCAGGACGGGTTTGATTTCGGTGAAGAAGACAGCAGTGGCGGTTTTGATTTCGGCGAAGAAGAAGGCGGAAGTACAGAGGCTGCAGCACCGGCAGCGCCAGCTGTTATGGATACATCTTCACCAGCATACGCGCGATATACCGAAGCCCAGAACATGATTGAAGCAAAGCAGTATCTTCAGGCTGCCCAGATACTCAATGAAGTTCTCTCCGCAGGTGACAGTTCGTCCATGTCCATGTCAGTTCAGCTTCATTATGAATTAGGACGTGCACTTTACGAAGCAGGATATTATCAGTCAGCTCTCAATCACTTCGATGCTGTTATCCAGCAGGGCAACACCACAAAAGAATTTGACCTGACGCTTCCATATCTCGTTCTGATTGGCCGTGCGCTTCCCGGTGAACCGAGCAAATACAGCCGTATTTATGACAATTATCTCGACAAATTCCCGACAGAAGTGCCGGAAAATCTGACATCAGAAGTTGGCTACCTGCTTGCCATGGCATCCTATCGAGCCTCCAAGCTTGATGAAGTCACATTCTTTGCGGGCCATGTTGCAGAAGACAGCCAGTATTATCCGAAAGCACGCTATCTCGAAGGTGTCACCTATGTTCGTCAGAACAAAGGCCAGCCAGCCCTTGATTCCTTCAAAGAAGTCCTTCGCTGGCTTGACAACAAAGCACAGAGCAGCAAATTGTCAGCCGAAGAACAGCGTATGCGCGAATTTACGCTTGCAGCTCTCGGCCGTGTCTTCTATCAGGTTGGTTCGACCTTATGGAAAATGGGTGAACGCGAAAAAGCAGCAAACAGCTGGTCAACCTCCATTAAATATTACAACGCCTTCTCACGTGACAGCCGCATGTGGCTCGACGCCCTCTTTGAAGCAAGCTGGGCATATTATCGCGTCGATAATTTCGGCAAATCCCTGGGTCTCCTTCTTACCCTGAACAGCCCATTCTTTAGCGATAAATATTATCCGGAAGCCATGCTTCTTCAGGCAACCATTTATTACACGAACTGCCACTATGATCGCGTCGTCGA
>JAZRWV010000447.1:0-12744 GCA_045599925.1 Myxococcota bacterium | reverse complement strand
AGCCTCTCCGATACCCTTGTTTATATATGATGGCGCACACGAATAAAAATGATGCCGCTGCGTATCGCTTTGCGATAGCAGCGGCAGCCAGGCCGTATTGCGCTTTTAGCGCAATAGGCTGGCCACAACAAAAAATGCCATTATTTCCAGGCATTATAGGCATCTTCGGAACAATCGGCAGCCGTCAAATCCGGCTGGCACGAATGGTCATGAATATCGGAATTCTGAACCGCCGAACAATGCGACTGACTTGACCAGCCCGCATAAATCGAGTTTTTGCCCGTTCCGAAGCAGATTTTGACGTCGTCATCCTGAGGAGAAACCGTCTGAATTGAATTATCGCCGTTTCCGACCAGAATAAAGGCCCGACCGTCGCCAGGATAAACGATATTGTCGCCGTTTCCGAGCTTAATTTTGTCGTCGCCGTCATTGCCCCAAATGATATTATCGTCGGAATCTGCTTCGAGAATGTCGTTGCCGTCGCCGCCGACGATTCGATTTGCGCCGCCAGATGCCCGAATGATGTCGTCACCGCTGCCACCCACAATCAGATGTGTGCCACTGCTGTTGCTCACAACGAGGTCATTGCCAGCCCCGGCATCAATGAGATGATAGCCCGAACCCGGATAAATTTTATCATCGCCGTCACCGCCATAAACGACCACGTGCGGACCATTCGTGCGAATCGTGTCGTTGCCGTCGCCGCCATCCACCACATGCATACCGGCCCCCGCCGTGATATCGTCATCACCGCCATTTCCTGCAATACAATGGTGATAACCAGCAGGAACGTTGATGGTATCGGCTCTATTTGTCCCCAAAATCAGCGAATTTTTATGGGAATATGGCGAACTGTCTTCGGCAATCGTACATTTTCCATCAAACCCGCAGTTCCAGCGCAGATTTTCCGTATAAATATCGACCAGGCCAAGCGCATTATCACGCACCCAATCCGCAAACATACGACCGCAAAAAACCATCTTCATGTCTTCGGTATTTTCCGAAACATCAAAAGAAGTCAATGTGCCACGCCCATCCATCCACCCAAGAAGGATGCGTTTGCTGCCACCGGATTCAGGTATCAGCTGGGTATAGGCTCGCCCCGTCTTTTGCGCATACGCAAGGAAATAGAGATTATGCGCGATCATATAATCGAGTCCGTTGTACTCACCTTCGTTATGACCATAGCCAACCCGGTAATTCGGCGATACGAAATAATGCTCGCCCATCCATCCGGGGGTCGGATTCGGGCAGGAATCACCCACACATGGGCCGTCGCACGGGGCTGAAGCTAAAACCGACTGCATATGCCACAGCGGGTAATCATCCGAAAGCGGCCTGTCGTGATACAACGCATGAGAAAGCGCCCAGAACTCGCGCCCGGATTCCATACTCGTCTTATTGAATTCTTCATCCGTCCAGAAAGACGTGTAGTTCATTACGCGAAGGATCAAATTGCGATTGTAATTATTTTTGGACTCCCACATCGGCCAAAGCACACTCACAAGTTGAGGAATCGCTTTTTTGATGAGATTTGTGACATCATCGTGATAAGTTTCCAGGCCAAAATCCGGTCCACAAATCGAATCCGCACCTTCGGCAAAGAAGCAGCTCAGCATCTGCGCATGTCCGCCCCATTCATCGGGAATCTGCAGCCAGTCAGCCCCGACCTGAAGTCCAATCATCCAGGTGTGATCCTTCAAATATCGAATAATCCTGTCCACGGAGGCGCGCGCAGCATGACGAAGCTTTATGCCGTCATACTCGGCATCGTCATCCACGAATTTAGCGACCATGCCAAAGCCTTCATAAAGACCGGTTATCTGATCCTGGCTGACAAAAGTGCCGTCCTTGAGCATCTGTTCGGCGGATTTCCCCGAATATATATTGCAGGTATTGGATGAGGCCGCACATTCATATCCAGCAAAGCCATTGTCCGACCTTACGAATCGATAATTATCCCCATTTTTAAAGAAATCACGAGGAATATCATCGCGAATAAAGAAGCCATTCAACGCAGGTTCCAACCCGAAAAATGTCTCTGCCACAGCATCAATGCGATCAAAAGCTTTTAAAGAAAGAGCGATATTCTTTTCAGTTTCGGAAGTATCGATGCCCAAAATCTTGAATGTACGATACTCAAGTGCAAGCCAGTGCACCATAATACCCAGCCAAAGGCTGGCATCAGCCCACGAATAGTTTCCCTGGGCATCTGCAAGATCCTCAAATTCACAGTCACAGCCGTCGTGATTGTACGTCCAGGCGGTTGCACAATTCAAATCGGGATTGCGATATGCGGCAGGAATGCTCTGTCCAGGTTCCGTACCAAATGACACAAACCCCGGAATATGTTTTGCTGCATTGCCCAAAAACCGTTCGCGATAAATCAGGTATTTCTGCCACAAATCCGTTGGATCACACGTCTCTTTCATCGTCATGGAGACATTTTCCCTGAGCGGATATTCCTCAAACAAAGTCGGCAATTTTTTGCATTGTGCCGAGCATTGAATCAGCAAATCGGACATTGGAGGATCGCACTCCTCTTCGCCTTCAACGAGCCCATTGCCGCATCCGACAAGGCTTTTACAGTCTGAGCTGCATTTACCTGTTTTGCCGTTATTTTCGCCATCGTCACAGACTTCGTCCGGCCCATCCAGTTTGCCATCGCCGCATTCGGCGATGCTGCTGCAATCCACTCGGCATTTGCCGTATTTGCCGTTATCTGCGCCATCATCACAGATTTCATTTTGGGCATCCAATTTGCCATCACCACATTTGGCAATGCCACTGCAATCCTCTCGACATTTGCCATATTTGCCGTTGTCTGCGCCATCATCACAGATTTCATTGGACGCATCAAACACGCCATCGCCACATTTGGCAATACTGCTACAATCTATGCGGCATTTGCCATATTTGCCGTTATCTGCGCCATCATCACAGGATTCGCCATCATCCATCAGACCATTTCCACATAAATCCGATTTTTCGACACAAATGCCTGCAGAACAAACTTTTCCCTGAGTGCATTCATGGGCTGAAATATTCCCGTTCAGACATTCAGCTACCAGTCCCTGAGCATCGCAATACGGCTTCATTCCAGCCTCACAGCTCAATTCAGTTCCGATGCATTCGCCTTGAATGCATGAATTTTGGCATTCCTCCCGAATAATGAATCCACCTATGCATTTTACCGAAGTATTGCCATCACATCTGGGTTCATCCGATTCACTGCATTTGCCATTGGAAACGCATTCCCCATTCAGACATGTCTGAAATTCCGGACATGCTTCGACAATGCGTTCACTCCCACTACAATAAACTTTTTTTGCGCCATCACATGTCGGTTCCGCTGGACATTCGTTGCTGCCGCTATTGTCTGAGCATCCGGAAATCAATAGAATACAAGCCAATAATGCTAGTTTTTTTCGCATATTCAGTCTCCGATTGGATTTGTTTTCAGTTTTCAGTTTTCAGTTCATCATTAACGAACAACGAATAACGAGCAACGAACATCACCCCAAGTTACGGCATAGCATGTTACGCTGCATCATAGAACGGATCGGTTAAACATCAACTAACAACTACGCCTAAACCAATGAAAGTACAATTTCATCCAAAGCCTTGAGATAAGCCTCAACGCATATTCTGGGAATATTCAAAGCTGGAGAAATCGAAACGACCTGAGACCATGGACCGCTTGGAAGCAGCATAAATCCCCTATTTCTCATTTCATCGACAACTTTGAGGGCCAAATCAGTTCTCGGCGTGCCATCGCGATCCGCAAACTCAATGCCAATCATCAGTCCCTTTCCGCGCACATCGTAAATGATATCGGGGCGTTTTTCGGCGAGTTTTTTCAATTCAGAGAGGATCCAGGAACCCAATTGTGAAGAGCGAGTGGTTAAGTTGTCGCGTTCGAGAATTTCCATGGCTTTTAGGGCAGCTGCACAGCCCATAGGATTGCCGAGAAAAGTACTTGTATGAACAGCTTCCGTTGTATTGAGCGGCCAATGGCAAAGAACTTCCGGCGTTGCAATAGCAGCCGACATTGGAAAACATCCCGTCATTGCTTTTCCGAGGCACATGATATCGGGAACGACATCTTCGTGCATACAGGCAAAACGAGCACCTGTGCGACCAAAACCGGTATAAATCTCGTCCAGGATGAGCAAAATGTTATTGCGGGTACATATTTCACGGAGAGTATGCAACCAGCCTTTGGGCGGAACAACATCACCACCGCGTCCCTGAATGGGTTCTGCAATCACGGCAGCCACATCCTGACAGCCGCTGGACGGAGAACTAAGCAGTCTTTCCAGATGTTTTAAGCATGCGAATTCGCAGTTTTCTGGCTTCATAAAAAATGCACATCTGGCGCAATTTGCATATGGAACATACGTCGTTTCCGCACAAATTCTGGGCTTAAACGGCTCCTTGAAGGCGTCAGAATGCCCGGTCAGTGACAATGCACCAAAGCTCAAACCATGATAACAAGATTCAAAAGCAATGATTCGGTGACGTTTTGTCGCCATCTGAGCCATTTTAACGGCAGTTTCAATAGCTTCTGCCCCCGACTGGCTCATCAGAGCCTGATTCAGATTACCAGGGGCCAGTTGTGCAAGTTTTTTCAGGCAAGAAACCTTGACATCAGTCGGATAGACATCTCCCATTCCGTGCATCATTTTTTGGGCCTGCTGAGTCACGGCATCGACGAGTTCATCATTGCAATGGCCATAAGCTGCGACGGCAAAACAGGCCCCCATATCGACATAAACACGACCATCGGCATCCCAGACAAAAGAGCCTTTTCCGCGTGAAATCACAATGGGATCGCGTTCAACGCCGACTTCACCTTCAAATCGAACACGTCTCGCAGTCAACCCTGCGCACTCACATTCAGCAAGTTCAGTAACGAGTTCTGTTGTGCGGGAGGATTCGCCGTAACCTGATTTTTCGTAAGATGCCCGATTAGAACGCATTTCCTCGAGCAATTGTTTTGTTTCCTGTTCTGTCATCATCAGCTTATCTCTATTTGGTTGAATCAAAGCTTATCACTTTTGCCGCATGATTTACGGCGGTTTTCAATGCATCCGCAAGGGAGGCATTTGCCAGTATTTTTGCGGCAAATGCCGCAAAAAAGGCATCACCTGCGCCTACAGTCGATACGACATCTACAGATGGAGCAGGGAAATACACAAATTCACCATTCGAACGCCAGGCCCTTGCTCCCTGTGCGCCCAGTGTCTCCACTAAAATCTCAATTCCCGTATGCTCAAAACATACAGAAACTATCTCATCCTTATCACATTTCAGAACCTGAGCAACGCGCATTGTTTCATCATCACTCAGTTTCAGCACTTCGCAATGATGAATGCACCATTCCACGATTTCATCGTTATCAAAGGGAGAACGCAAATTGATATCACAGAATCGTTTTCGTCCGGAAAACGATTCTGCCAAAGCACGAATTGTCCGGCGTGTAACATCATTTCTCTGAGCAAGTGAACCAAAGTAAAGGGCATCCGTTTTTTCTGATAAACCTTTTAATCTTTCATTCAGTTCAATTCGATCCCATGCCGCAGGTTCAGCCAGTTCAAAGGCATTTTTTCCGTTGCAGGAACAAACTCGCGCAAATCCAGTTTGAAGTGAATTCTTCTGAATCTCCACACGAATACCACTTTTGTTTACAGCCGCTTCGAGTTCCAATCCGGAAACATCCTCACCAACAGCTGATACAAGCCACGTTTCCACATCAAATGCATTTAACTGTTTTGCAAAAGTATAGGGAGCACCAGCATCATTTCTGCTTTCGCCAATGCAGTCCCATAATATTTCACCAACCGATAATAATTTTTTATTCAGCATGAACACTCCTCATCAGCAATTTTCAAACGCAACAGAATTCATACACCATTTCATCATTCAAAGCCCTTTTTCTTTGCCCTTTTACTCACGTTAAAATATGATGTGAATAGTTGAATGATTATTTCATATATGCACTTCAATCATTACCATCAAATACCGTTCAGAAGGAAATCATTATGAAAAAACTCGCCATGCTGTTTATGCTTCTGGCTTCACTTTTTCTTCCGTTATCAGCCTTCTCTCAGGAAGAAAATAATTCAGACAAACCTCAGGTTACCGCATACTTCGTCGATGACGAGTCATCCGATGCAGAGGAAGATGATTCAGACCTTGTCCTGGAAGAAGAAGATTCATCCTTTGCCCAAAAAGCCGATTCTTCCGTCAAAAAGCCTGCTGATAACGATTTCGCTTTAAAATCCAAACTGATGAAGGGATTCGGATACACATTTTTGGTTGCAGGCCTCGGCATTGTCGGCGCTGGTGCCGGTATCTATGTCCATTCCCAGAACGATTATGACGACAAGCTGGAAACATATGAAAGTACATTTGGTGCAATCACACTGAAAGAGCTCCAACAAACCAAAAGAGATGATGAAAAAAAGATGGAGAATGGCGTAGCCATGATGGCAGCAGGTAGTGCACTCACAATTCTCGGTATTCTCCTCGTTGTCATGGATGCAACAGTTATCCAACCCAAACTTGCACCAGCTTCTGAGGTTGAACTCAGCTTTGCGCCATCAGTCACGCCTGAATTTCAAGGATTTTCTTTATCGGGAAGATTTTAGATTTTTGAATATTTTTCAGACAAACATATAGACTTAAGGAACCTCTGGTCAATTAGTTTTGTGGGGCTTTGCCCCTTTTCCTCAGTTCACAATATGAAATCCGCTTCGTTTCTCTAGCCTATCGGCTCTTCAACTCGCGGATTTCATTTGTTCACTGAGCTCTGCGATTCTCGACGTTCACAGGATGGCGAAAATCCTCGGCCCCACACTTAAGGGCTAAGCCCTTAAGAATCCGTAATATTTTAAGTTTCTATAAGCATTTCGCTGTACCACACATTTCTGCCCCGCCGGGGCCCCACCCGGCTCTCATCAGATAGTGCCTTAAAATTAAGTTTTATTCAGAATTTCCTTAGCCCCGAAAATTCGGGGTTATTTTGATTTTAAGTGCCAAGACTTTATTAAAGTCTCCGGTTTCGACATCACAAGTTTCCTTACAAATACCATGAAATTCAAAATGCAGTGTGATTATTCGGCTTGTGGCGATCAGCCCGAAGCCATTCATCGACTCGCAGAAGGGCTTCAAAATGGCCAGCGCGCCCAGACACTTCTCGGAATTACCGGCAGTGGCAAAACCTTTACGATTGCCTCTGTCATTGAGCGAGTACAGCGACCGACGATCATTCTTGCCCCAAACAAAACGCTAGCTGGACAGCTTTTCACGGAATTTAAAGCATTATTCCCGCAAAATGCAGTCGAATACTTTGTCAGCTACTATGATTATTATCAGCCTGAAGCTTATATTCCTGCATCCGGACTTTTTATCGAAAAAGACGCCAAAATCAACGACGACATCGAACGCATGAGACTCGCAGCAACACACAGTCTTCTGACGCGAAATGACGTCATCATCGTTGCAAGCGTGTCGTGCATATACGGCCTTGGAACAGCTGATTCCTATCTGTCAATGAAAGCCAGTGTTCAGGTTGGTGATGAAATTTCCCGTGACGAATTTCTTCGAAAATTAACGAGAATTCAATACGAACGCAACCAATATGAACTCAATCGTGCATCATTCCGCGTTCGCGGCGATATCGTTGAAGTTTTTCCGGCCTATGAAAGCGAACGCGCATTCAGAGTATGTTTTTTTGGCGATGAAGTCGAATCGATCTACGAAATCGATCCCGTTAGGGGAACGGTTGAAGCCGAAGTGGACAAGCTCTCCATTTTTCCGGCAAGTCATTACGTCGTCTCGGATGAAATGCGCCAGAAGGCTCTGATGACGATTAAAGCTGAATTAAACGAAGTCATCGACAAATTCCGTTCAGAAAACAAACTCGTCGAATGCCAGCGCATTGAAGAACGCACCAATGAAGACATCGCCAATATCGCAGCCCTTGGATATTGCTCTGGCATTGAAAACTATTCGAGACATCTGACCGGGCGTTCCCCCGGCGAAGCACCACCCTGTCTGCTGAATTATTTCCCTGAAGATTTTCTGCTCGTCATCGATGAAAGTCATGTGAGTGTTCCGCAATTGAGAGGCATGTATCGAGGCGATCGCTCGCGCAAGCAAGTCCTCGTCGATTACGGCTTCCGACTTCCATCCGCCCTCGACAACAGACCGCTCAATTTCGAAGAATTTCAGGCATTAATCAAGCAGGTTATCTATGTTCCCGCGACGCCAGGCGATTTTGAAATTGAGGAATCCGAAGGTGAAATTGTCGAACAGCTGATTCGTCCAACGGGCCTGCTCGATCCTCTGCTTGAAATCCGTCCAGCCGTCGGCCAGGTCGATGATGCGGTCAACGAAATCAAACCAGTGATTGAAAAAGGCGCACGAGTTCTCGTCACGACACTGACCAAAAAAATGGCCGAAGATCTCACACAATACCTCAACGAAACCGGTGTTCATGCCCGTTATCTGCATTCCGACATCGACACGCTCGAACGCGCAGCATTGCTGCGCGACCTGCGACTCGGTCAATTCGATGTACTCGTCGGTATCAACCTTCTTAGAGAAGGACTCGATTTGCCGGAAGTTCAACTCGTCTGCATTCTCGATGCCGACAAAGAAGGCTTCCTTCGTTCCCACCGCTCCCTCATTCAGACCATCGGGCGAGCATCTCGTAATTCCAATGGACGCGTCATTCTCTATGCCGATACGATGACGGATTCACTGCGTTCTGCGGTCGATGAAACGCGAAGAAGACGTTCAGTCCAGGAAGCCTTTAACGCCGAACACAACATCACGCCCCAAACCATCATTAAAAGCATCCTGGATATCGAAGAACACATCCCTGATCGCCAGCCCGATGAAGATAAAAAAGCCGACGAAGAAGCCCCGGTGAGCACCATTCCAGCCCGCATTGAGCTGCTGACGAAAGAAATGAAGGCTGCGGCACAACAGCTTGATTTTGAAACAGCAACACTGCTCCGCGACCGCATCGCTGTTTTGAAACACAGGCTTAACAATTAACAATGTGCAATTCAATGAGCAATGTGCAATGTGTAATGTGCAATTGCAGCAGCATAAAGCTTAAATCGCTGCAGCAAAGCAACGGCGCAACGGCGATCGGCCCGGTTAAACACAACGCGATACGAGAAAAGGGAAACGGGAAACGTGAGACGTGAGTTTTCAGTTTTTAGTTTTCAGTTTTCAGTTAAACACAACGCGATACGAGAAACGGGAAACAGGAAACGTGAGACGTGAGTTTTCAGTTTTTAGTTTTCAGTTTTCAGTTAAACACAACGCGATACGAACAACGAGAAACGGGAGTCAAATGCATTCATTCGGCGTAGCAAACTACGCCGCAACATCGAATTGCAAATTGCACACTGCACATTGCTCATTTTCTTCTGTACACCAGAATTGTGTCATGAGCTTCGCTCTTGTTCTCATCGCGAACGTACAGACGAATGGAATTCATACCAGGATTAAGAGGAATCTCGGCCTGAATATGTCCTTTTGAAGATTCAAGTGGTGCATACGCGACTTTTTCGAGCGTAATCGTGTGATCGATATCAGTCATCGTATAGGCGTAATAATCCCGTAATGGGGCAAATGCAGTCACATCCGCCTCGATTGTAATCGTCGGCTTGTCCGTCACATGCGACATTTCCGGAAGGATGATTTGCGGAATGGTTGCAATCGTATGAGGATCAAGTGAACATGCCGATTTATCGGAATCCTCCAACATATTCTTTGAAACCCATCCCATCACAGGACCTGCCGTAATATGTGCATAATCGCCTAAAATCGCATCCGAAATGACGACATTACCAGCCGACAAATCCGTCAGTGTATTTGCAGAATCGAGAGGAGAAACGCGAAGAGGTGTATTCTCTTTAACCAGCTTGTTTTCCTTGACGGAAGTTGCTTTTGAATAAGATATCTGCGGATTTTTTGCCGTCTTAAATGCAATTCTTTCCACGAGTGTATGTGTGGAAGATTTGTCATAAACATGAAGTTCCATCACGACATCGGAGGGACCTATTTCCGTTGTCTTAAACTTAAAGTCGCGAGAAATAAGGGCGCCTTTGGGAAGAGGTTCCGTTTCGACGCGAGCATCGACGAGCTTGATTTCCGGAGCCGTATTTTTGAGAAATATCAGCGGTTTTTCAGCGGTTCCAAGGCCGTCATTGCTCACCCAAATGCGCATTGTAACTTCTTCATTGTCATCCAAAAGGCCATTACCTGCACCTTTTGTCTCCCCATCATTATCGATAATGGCATAATGAATGGCGAAAGCAGGACGCGGCTGTGCATTTGTGACAAGCTCCAGAGAACCAGATGCAACTTCTTTTTCTGGAATCGGGGTGCCATCGTCGAGGTATAACTTCATATCGAAATTATCGACACGCGACGATTGTGCATGATTCGTCTTAACCTTAAGCGTACGCGTCACACTCTGACCAGGTTCAAGCCGACCGAAGACAAATTCCTTGTCATTGGTTCGTCCAAGCGAAGATTCCGTGCGACCGGCAAGACGACAGATAGGGGTTGTTCCAAGATTTGTAGCCGTTGCACTGATAACAAATGAGTCACCAGCCTCAACCGTGTGATTGGTTTTGTCCGTTTCGAGCTTCAACTGAACAGACATTTCATCCGGAATGTCGCATTTTTCCCAGTTTATACCGAGTTTTCCAAGAGCTTCAACAAGTGCCTTGTCTTCCTCATTCTGAAGAGTATCCGCATCAGAAACAAATTTATCTATCATCGCGCCGCGTTCATGAATATCACCAATGCGAGTCAGAATTGCCTTTGCAAGACGAACCTGGGGATCATCAACCGGTTTGTTTGTTTTCGTTTTTGCTCGAATGATTTTATCGATATCATCAAGCGTAATGACGGAATCATCGTCGAGTTCATCTTCAGAAAATGCATATCTCTTCGACAGATATCTCAGATTATATGCGGGTTTGAGATCTCGCTGAACATTTGTATTGTCGAGATGACTTCCCAGACTTTCCTCTCGACGCACCCACGGCTTCGGGTAGAGATCGATATCATCCTCAAGAGCTCTCATCGGAACAAGCCGTATATCCGGCACAATACCGACAGACTGAATCGACTGATTTCCCGGTGTCAGATACTGTCCAATCGTAAGTTTTAATGCAGATTTATCCGGTAATTCATACAGAGCCTGCACACTGCCTTTGCCAAAACTCGTATCGCCGACGATCAAGGCTCTGTTGTTATTTTTCAGAGCACCGGCCACAATTTCTGATGCCGATGCCGAAGAAGAATCCAATAAAACAATCATTGGATATTCCGGCTGAGTCTTGGCCTTTGTCGCCTCTCTCGGCTTCTGAAGCGGATCTCTGGCACCGACCGTCGTCACAATGGTGCCTTCAGAAATGAAATCATTCGCGACGAGTACAGCCTGTTCGAGCAATCCCCCCGGATTTCCTCTCAAATCGAGTACAAGACCTTTGATATCCCCCATATCCTTCTTAAACTTATCCAGTGCATTCAAAATATCTGTCTGCGAATTGCCCTGGAAACTCTTGAGTTTGATATACCCGATTTGACTGCCAAGATTTTCTGCTTCCAAACTCGGAATCGCAATCTCTGCACGCACGACATCGATATTCTTTGCTTTCTTCCACCCCTTGCGCATCACTGTCAGATGCACAGTCGTGTCGGGCTCGCCCTTTAACAGATCAACCGCCTCATTAATATTCATGTTCAATGTCGGAGTGCCATCGATTGAAAGAATCTGATCGCCTTCTTCGAGACCGGCTTTTTTAGCAGGAACATCTCCTTCAATGGGTTCAACGATGATGAGCACGCCATCGATCATGCGAATGACAATACCGAGACCGCCAAATTTTCCGCGATTTCCCTCAGCCATGCTCCGATAAACTTCCGGAGACAGAATAAGGCTGTGAGGGTCAAGCGTACTCAGCATTCCGTTAATTGCAACATATTCGAGATCGCGCGGCTTCGCATCTTCAGGCAAATAATCCTGAATAAAAGCCAGAATGCTCCGCAGACGCAAACACATTTCCCAGAGATTATCGATATTATCGAGCGAAAATGTCCGTTTCTGTCCTTTGATATTCACATCAACAGAAGTCGGCTTTTCCTTCACCTTGCGATCAAAAACGAGCAGCAGTTCCGGAACATTTTTCTGCAGACTGTCAAGAGCGGATGCAATCATCAGATTTGCATCAAAACGCGAAGGATCGACATAGTTTTCCTGAAGCTGAAGAAGCACCCTGTTAAACACCTGAAGCGAAGCCAAATCCTGATATTCATCGAGTTTCGGCTTGGCCATAAGTTCGCTTCCAGGCCACCCAAATTCATAGTGCCCATCTTTATCGACAATGGACATACCAATGCCAGCCGCAACAAATGCAGCGGTAATTCCCCAATAAATCAAGCGTTTTGCGTTCAATCGAAACCTCCGTGTCAGATGGCATCAGACCATCGTGCCCCCATCTTAACACGAATAAAGCCTTCATTCATTCCAAAGTCACATGACTTTTTTGATTTGGCCGTCTTTTGTGCCGAACAGGCGTAAACGCCATATCGGCACAATACGCCGGCCTGCATTGCCTATGCGCTTCGCGCATACGGCAAAGCTCCTTATTTTATTAAAAAAAAGGCCGTATGCGTCAGCATAGGCCTTTAAGTCGGAGGCCAAGC
>JAZRWV010000446.1:0-5034 GCA_045599925.1 Myxococcota bacterium | reverse complement strand
TGGATTTTGGATTTCACAATCCAATTCTCTCTATCGCTTTCTTCTTTTCAATTTTCAAAACCCTGACCAGCGAATTTGCATTCAGCCCGTCGGACGAGGCGGCCTTATACGCGTGTCGGATAATGTGTGCAAGTTTTTTTTCAAAAAAAAATGCAGGGCACGCCAAACGCCAGCATTTTAGCCAAAATTCTCAATTTTTACCTGGTAAAGAATCGACCAGTTTGACTTTGACATCGGGCAAACTGTCGACAATCTGGACATCGCCATACATATTGAAGGTCTTGCCATTGACAGTGACTGAACAATCATCAGCAAAAGCTAAAGTAGGAAGTGCCATGGCAAAGAAAGTTTATGATACCGAAGAGAGCAGTACTTTTTTAAGGGTTTTCATAAGAAATCTCCGCCATTTTCGAATGCTAATGCTTTCAAAAATAAATTTGCTGCGCGTATGACAATAGCGCAGCACAGCCAGGCCGTATGCGAATGCATAGGCCAGGCCCAAATAAATCATTTCACAGCACGCAATCCCATTCAATATGCGACCACAGATCTGAAGCTTGCCCCCAAAACTCACGGAATGAGCTTGTTTGCATCCACATAATAAAGAGCCCGTGAAAGCTGCCCCGTAACCTTAGGACCTTCGGTCGAAATCCATGCATTGCCCTTTGTTGTCACATAAATGCCTTCCGGCATATGACCGACCTGTGTGCCACCAGATGTATAGGCTTTATAGGACTTTCCGCCAGCAAGACTTCGGAAAATCTTGCCATAATTCCTGGTCGAAGTCAGCAGGAAATACTCTTTAGAATCGACGGTATATGTCGTTCCCCCCTGGACATTGCAATCGCCCGTAAACCAACCACCAATGGGCTCGACATATCCATTTGTCGTCTTCAACTTGCCGCCAGCCCCCATCGGATATCGCACAAGGCGAGAATACATGCATGTCTTTTCATTGCCGCTATAGGCAAAATATTCACCGGCAAGAATAGAGTTTCCAGTGGCTGGACGCTCAAGTGATATATAGGAAAACTTGAAATCATCGCAGTTTGTCCCCATGGCCTTGCTGTAAATGTTGACCTGCGGCATCACATACGCATAACCGTACGCACAGAGTTTTCCGTTATACATCCCAATGCGATTCGAACAGACATCTGATGTATCGGCTTTAACCATGCGCGTCAGGTCAAAAACGCGCATTCCCTTGCTCGTATCGGCTTCATATAGATAGGGCCATTCCCAGGCAAGACCGCCGACATGATTCGTAACTGCTTTGATTTTTGCAGAATCATTCGTCAATTCTGCCAGCAAAACATGGCGATATTTCACGCTGGCCGTATCCGTTGTGTTGACAAATGAAAGACGAACGCCTTTGTTTCCACTAAAACCGGATTCCTTGCCTGTTTCGTAATGCCAGCCAACCACTTTGATATCCACACCATCTTTTGATCCACCGGCATTTCCCTGCGGAATCCAGTATTTGACAGTCAAGTCACCGGAATTCCAGAAATAGCCTTTCTTGAACCCCGTATAAGTCCTGCTGAATGTCGTCATACTACGGTTAAAGTCGAGCTGAGTTACAGACACTTTCGTTCCCAAAGCATCAATTGCCTTGAAATTGTCATCCCAGGTATTCGCATCTTTAAGAATAAAACCGGCGTAATCCTTTTTATTCTTAAATGGATGCACACCAGATCCTTCACTCAAATTATAATTGCTGTCTTTAGTATTGGCTTTAAGGCACGTACATGAATTCGTCACTTCCTTCTTGGGACAGGTTTTGGCTTTGCCATCACACTTCTCAGCTGCATCGCATGAATGCTGAGCCGCGCGGCACTCGGTTCCGGCTGCAACGACTTTATCATCCGGACAATCAATCGCCGAACCATTGCAAACCTCTTCTTTATCACAGACATCAGCTGCTGCGCGACAAACTCGCTTATCAGTCACAGGAACATCCGTACAAACGCTATTTTTGCAAATTTTCTTGCCACAAATATGTGTCTTGCCATCGCCGACACATATTTTTCCCTCATTTGCTGAAGAACATTCACCAACCTCTGGCTCTGGATTGTCGGGCTCTGGATTGTCGGGCTCTGGATTGTCTGGCTCTGGATTGTCGGGCTCTGGATTGTCGGGCTCTGGATTGTCGGGCTCTGGATTGTCGGGCTCTGGATTTGTCGGATCTTCTGGATTTGTCGGATCTTCAGGATTATCAGGTGTTTCACGAGGTGGTTCATCCGGCTGTTCAGGTTCATCCGGCTCACCAGAATCATCAGGAAGTTCCTCGGGATCCTCGTCAATCTGAACATCAGAATTCTGACCATAAATATGAACCGTATCGTCAGTACAACCGTAAACAAACGCACATGCCGACAAAGCAATCAAAAGTTTTTTCAGCTTATTCATTCTTACCTCATTATAAGCGTTTGCATATAAAACATCACGCCAAGGTGCAACCTGTATGGCACCAATCGAGCCATATTTCGCGAAATGCGAAAAGGCTCAAACAACCAGTCACTCACAATTAATCAGATGTAGCAATTCTCTTCGTTTCATACACATAATCAACGAGATGGCGATAGCTAAGCCCCAGCTGTTTCATTTGTTCAACGACATCAGGCTGACTTTCCCCAAGCTCATTCTTTTCGAGCAAATCATCAGTCCGGAAAAGCTGCGGATGTGCACCATGTACAAAGATCGCTCCATATGTATCATTTTTAATGAGAAAGTTATTTTCCTTATTCACTAAAACATGATGTTGCTTGGGGTTTACAAGAGAATGACCGACAAAACTGTTGTCATCACAAATACCGACCGCATCCAGAATCGTTGGTGCCAAATCAGCATGAGAAGCCACTATTTTCTGTTCACCGACCGGAAGACCTTCGATATCCGAGAGAATTATCAACGGAACCCACGCCACATTATAACGCAGAGAATTGTAATTCTCGCCCCAAAACTGTTCGCTTGGAATATCGCCAAGTGAATACCCATGATCGCCCAATATAATAAATATTGTATCTGCCAGGGCATTATTTTCATCCATGCGTTCAAAAAAGGCTTTTAACTGTTCATCTTCATAACGAAGTGTATATTGAATACGTTCACGAAACGGAATATCATCTGGTGCTTTTGTGCCACCGTTCGGAACTTCAAATGGTTCATGATTAGAAATTGTAATTGCCGTAATCAGGTATGGTTTATCCAGTTTTCTCTTAGCCAGAATATGATCACCAAGAGAATCCATCGTCACTTTGTCGTCTTTTGTGTTCAAATCAACGAAATGATCATACCACCTGTCCACCCACTTATCCCAGTTTGTAAACCCGCCATATGCACTGTCTATAAAAGTAGTATCATAACCGTGATTGCGCAGCATATTCGTAAAAGATGGAAGTTTCGACTGCAAAAAAGTAGATGAAACCGTAAAATATGAATGCGCCGGAATTCCAATATGCGTCACCATCTGAGCATCAACTGTTGGAAGCCCGCCAGGCATATAACGGCTGAACCAGCCTGATTTCATGCCATTTTTCTTCAAAATTTCATTCTCCCCGGTGACAACGGAGTGCAAAAATGGCATCGGATCAAGTTTAACTTCCGGATTAAAATCCGGAAGATTCATGGCTCTGGTTGTTTCAAGAAATATAATAACAATATTGGGCATCTTTCCACCCAACGCCTGGGGACAAGTACCCTGATATGTTTTGAGAAGAGGCAATTCAGCCGAAGTAAACTGCCAATTAGAATCTGCTTCTTCAGAAAGCCAAAGTTTTTGAAAGCTTTCAATATCACTGGAAATATTAGTAAAATCGGAATTTCTTTCACCTAGCTTCTGATTATGACGAACATCTTCAATAAATGCGATGATGATAGGCGACACCAGTGCCTGTCTTTTACTCGGATCCCAGCACATTCCAGTTAGAGGATAGGTGTGAATATAAACACTGATGGCGGATATTATCAGAGAAAATGTACCGATATAAATTACAGCACCGGTCAAACAACTTGCTATCGACGGCACTTTTGCTTCGAGTTTGTCGAAAAGATTGCAGATGCGTTTGCGGAAAACGAGCAAAAGTATAAAGAACACAATCGGGACAAGAAGCAGTATTGCCGAAGAAAATGGACCGCGTTCATCCGTTCGTAGCGCATCAAAAACAAAAGATGTCGTTTGAGAAAAGATGTTGTACGTTTTGAGCATTTCGACGGTATACCGTGTTCCCATATATCTAAGAATTTCATGATCGATATGATTTGTGAGAACGAGAAGTGAACACAGTGTCGCATGAAGAATCCACACCCATCTCGGAATAGAAACCGGGCTGTTATCTTGAGCCATCTCACTTATCTTACATTTTTTTGCCCGAATGCGCAGCACACTCATTGCAATAAACGCCGGCAGGCAAAGCAAAACAAAGAAACAAGCATTATAATATATTCCGAGTCCGAAAAATGTCGTTCCCATGCTGCCATACATGGACGTTCCGAAAGGACTCATCCCAAAATAGTAAACGGCCTGCAATGAAGCATCAATTAACCAGGCTGCAAGTGCTACAAGAAATAAGACAAGATACTGCATAATCTGTTTGTTATAAAAAAGTTCCGAACCATGAGACGAAGCGCGCTTAAGCTTGCCTCTTCCTCCAAAATCTGTTTGTTAGTCATCCGCAACATCGCGAAATTCTCAAACAGAGAGGAAACCAATAAATATCCTGAAAATCCAGGAAATTAGGAGGATATAACCGACCCATTTTTCAACATAGCACAAAATCAAATAACATCCATAAAGAAATTGCATTATGGAAACTCTGAATAAAAATTAATAGCTTTATTTTTCTGGGGCTTTGCCCCAGTCCTCAGTTCGCAATATGAAATGAATTTCGTTTTCCGAGCCGCCTCACCTCCTTGTCACTTCGTGACGTTCCTCCTCTCCATTATGGCGAGGAGGAATTTAAGGTAACATTTCATTTGCTCACTGGGCTCTGCGATGCCAGCTGCCCACAGGGCGCCTGCCTCCTCGGCCCCCCG
>JAZRWV010000445.1:0-10903 GCA_045599925.1 Myxococcota bacterium | reverse complement strand
CTAAGACCGCTTGGCCTCCGACTTCCCTCGCAACTGAAATGTAATCATTAACAACTTCTCGTTTGCTGGCAACCAGGAGAATGTCCATCGAATTCTGCGCAGGGTTTCTTCCAAGAACGACTGTGTCAAAAACAACTTCACTGAATTCATAAGGAATGTGCTGTTCAACTTCCCAACGAATGTTTTCAGAAAGCTCTTCATCAGTCATATTTGAAAGACGCAGACGTTTAACGATAACACTGTAACCAGAAATCGCAATTGCACACTGCTTCTGGCGAATTTTGTTACGTGAAATCAAATTACGAATACCGCGTGTCACGCCATCCCGATTGAGAATTGAACCATCCACGATAGCATCTGCCGGGAAAAACTCACGATCAACAGCCTCAATTCCATACGAATTCCGTCCGACATCACGCAAAAGACAGATTTTTGCGCTGCTCGAACCAATATCCAAACCTAATAATAATTTGCCTTTGGCCATCGTTCTCTCCTTGAAAACATGAAAGACAATCACCCAACCATCCACACTTTGACACGTTTCTTCAATTTGTCGAATTTTTAACGTTTAGTATTGAAGAGTATGCTTCTTGACTTTTTTTGACCAGACTATGTTCGTGAATTCCGCATAACATGCGGAATTCACGAACATACGTCCGGCCTCATGCGCTATGCCTTTTGGCATACGCGCATGATTTTTTTCACATTCTTTTCCACTCATCAGTTCATAATTAATAAATCTAAAAATCCCAAAACCTGCAAACAATATTTTGGCACAATAATTGCGCATTGGTTAACATTGCACTTCGGTGCATGGATAAATGATACACCATAACCACAAATAACGTTATCAAGCGGAGAGTCATTATGAAACACACACATCTTTTGCAGTATTTATTTTCAGCCAGTTTGTGTCTGCTCGTCACTCCGTGTATTTCCACAGCACAAACAGCAGATTCGGTTCCAGCTCAAGTCACAGAATCTCTTGATTTTTCAAAGCTTCCCGAACCCATGGCTTTTGCAAAAGCTCAATATGCAGAAGCCCTTAAACTCAATGCTTTGCCCCCAAGCACAGACCGAGATACTCAGATTCGAACACTCGTTAATGCACTTGCCAATTACGATGATTATGCCCAAAGAGCTATGAGCAATAAATGGGACAATACTGACGATGCTAAAAAATCTGAGTTTAAGGCTCTTTTTAAAGAACTTGCTGAACTAACATATTTGAAAAAAATTTCTGACAAATCATTTAAGGACAATTACAACATCGACTGGGATCGCGTTATTAAAACCAAAACATCAGCAACAGTCTCATGCTTTACCAAACAAAAAGACGTGGAAACAGAGCTGGAACTCGTACTTCACGCGGCAGGAGACACCTGGCAAGTTTATGATGTTCTCATCGATGGCGCCAGCCTCGCCCAGACTTATCAAAAAAAATATTCTAAAAAACTCGATGAAAAAGGCATCGACGGCATTATCGCAGATATGAAAGCGGAAATTGCAAAACTCAAGAAATAACAATGAATTCACAAACAAAAGAAAGGCAGCCACGAGCTGCCTTTTTTGTTTATCAATTCAACTTTTCCATGAATCAGTTTTAGTATTTTTCCTTGATAACCCTGAAATACACGCAAATAAAACATGATTCTTGACCGGAAAAATAATGATTTGTTTCACGTGATTAGAATGACCATTAAAAAATGAAAAAAATCGACATGTCAGGTGTCACAATTTTTTTTTGAGGTAATCATTATAGTGAAAGACAATGTGCAATGTGCAATGTGCAATGTGCAATGTGCAATGTGCAATGTGCAATAAACCGTTTTCTGTATTCAGTTTTCAGTAAATGAACCCGGAGAAATTATAATGTATCGAAATTTACCACCAAAAATGATTTGCCTGAGGTGGCCGACCGATTTTCGAACCATATGCATACGTACATCTGACAAGAAATCGGATTCGGAGCCGAAAACATAACGTATTTTCCATGCACATTCCCGTTCTGACGAGGACTGTTTGTGTTCATGATGATACGGCGTCACTGCGGACAAATACGTCGTCCCTGTGCTTGAGCAGCTTTTTTGCAAAAAATTCAAAAGCCGCGTAGCATTCGTGTATTTTCTGCATACTCGCCTGGACTTTGGCTGGCGTGACGGTGGGGGCCGAGAATTTTGCCGTCCAGTGAACGGCAAAATTCGCAGAGCCCAGTGAGCAAATGAAATGCGTGAGCCGTAGACGCGACAGCGATGAGAGGCGAAACGCATTTCATATTGCGAACTGAGGAGGGGGAGAGAGAATCCCGAATGGATATGAGGGACGAACTATGGCATTGGCCGGGAGATGGCGGGGAAATTCTGGACTTTTTCGTTTTGTAATCAGTACAGCAGGGGGAAACTTTGAATTTCGTAATTGTGGCAGAAAAAATGAAATAGAAATACCTCAAATATTTGTTTGTGTTGAAATGCGTCATAGAAGTATGGCCGGATTATTCTGTCTGAATGATGGAGGGGAATATGAGAAGACCATGGATTTGGGTGTTATTGTTAGCCGGTGTGACTGGCTGTTCAGGTATGACTGAAAATGCAACGGATGCGACGACATCGTCTGTGAATGCACGAGGGGATGCGCTTGGCAGCTGGATTTCTGAGATGGAAAAAACTCCGGAGGTGTTGGCATATCTGAATGCGTTGATTCAGAATGGTGGGGCACAAGGGGATGAAGCCAGCTGCAGTGATGCTGCAGTGAGTGAAATGCTGTCATCGCGAAACGGACAGGCGGTGATTGTTCAGCCTCTGCGCGACAATACCGAACAGGGACTTGCGATTCTTCGTTCCATTGAAGACCATGGTTCATCATGGAAACCTTCACATCTTGAAGAGATCGAGAAGCTTGTCAGTGAAAGAAAAAATCAGGCGGAAATACCTGAATTCAGCTGGCAGTCAGAGGATGCCGGGGTCCTTCGGAAAAACCTCGAAAAAATGGGATTTTCTGTGGATGATTCGGAGGCTGCACAGAATTCGTTAATTGCTTTACTCAAGGGTGAGGAATGCGAGAAAGTCTTGCCCCGATATTGTGAATATGTGCGAAAAATGCAGACGGATTCAGCAGAAAGTATGCGCATATCTTCCAAACTGGATGCACTTTTGACTTGTGATTTGACGCAATGGGCGGGCGAACTCAGACTGAATTATCCGAAAAATGACTATAAGTTTGATCGTTTTAGAAAGTATGTTTCGGATGAGGAAATCGTATCGATTCGAAAAAAGACGTTTATAGAGGATATGGCTAAAAATGGGGTAGAAAAGGCATTTAGTCGTATAGAGCCGCCGGATCCTCAATATCGGAAATTGATGTCTGTCAGAAAGGTTTATTTAGATGCGATTGCTGCTGGTGGATGGCCAAAAGTCAATGCGCCATCGAAGATTGAAGAGGCAAAGGTCGGCAAAAGTTACAGCTATGTGCCGTCATTGAGGCAACGTCTGAAGGCGGAGAATTATCCGATTACAGATGTTGAAAGCGATGTGATGGATCAATCGCTTGTGGATGCGGTTGTATTGTATCGTGATGTACATCAGCTTTCGACGAAGAAAGTGATAGATAGCGTATTGTTTAAGAATCTGACTGTTGGTCCTGAAAATAGGCTGGAAATGATTGATCTTGCGCTTCAGCATTATCGAGAGGAAGCGATAGGGTCTTTGAATTATTACGTCAAAGTGAATGTACCGGATTTTCATGTGGAAGTCTGGAAAGATGGAAAGCGACTTGCGCGGCATCGGATTGTTGTTGGAAATGACAAGCTTCAAAGAGATCCGGAGACGAAAAAAGTGCTCCCGGATCCGGAGACTTTATATCCGTGGCATCCGAACAGGACGCCGCTTCAGACATCTAAGATCAATGAGATCATCTATTTGCCTTACTGGAATGTGCCGGCGCGTATTCGCATAGAAGAATTGGAGCCGAAGCTGGCTGAGAATCCGAATTATTATGTAGAGAATAACTATGAGGAAGTGAATGTGGGGGATCCGAAGCTGTATTATGTGAGAGAGCTTCCGAATCCGAAGAATAGTCTTGGAAAAGTGAAGTTTATGTTTCCGAATCCGCACAACACGTATCTGCATGACACACCAGCGAAGGCAGCATTTAACAATCCGGTGAGGGCGCTGTCGCATGGCTGTATGCGTGTGCAGAATCCGTTGGATTTGGCGGAATTGCTGTTAAAAGAAGATGGTCAGTGGGATGCGCAGAAAGTGAAGAATATATTAAATGCAGATCCGCAGGAACAGGTGACGATAGAGTTAAATCATCCGGTTGATGTAGATGTGGTTTATATCAATGCGCGTGTGGATGACAGTGGAGTGGTTGGATTTTTGAGTGATATCTACCAATATGATGCAGTTCGGACGGGAAAAGTTGTGCTTCAGAAGTTGCCGAAGCCCAAGGACTGGAAATAGCGGAGCGTATTTCGCGTAGCGAAAAAGCGACGCAGTGAGGCCGTATTTCGGGCAAAGCCCGAAATAGGCCGAGCAGGACATCGCAGCTGCGCAAGATGGCCGAACAAACCTTGCCATGATGTCGATCCTGTTGTACATAAGTGCGGGTTTTTCGAACCATAAAAGGAGAATAATCAATGTTGACATATATCGTTCAGGCGCAGAGTGAGATTCCTGTGGATCCCAACTGGTTTCCACTTCCATTAATCATCATTCTTGGCATTATTGCATTTATTGCGATTCTTCTTTTGATTCCGTCAAAAGACATGAAAGCGTTGAGTGATGCGGAGAAGAAAGCCCAGAAGGCGCTTCCCGAAGAGAAGGAGAAAAAGGCGCTTGAAGACAAGTCTGAGAAGACTGAGAAGATAGATAAAGAGCAGCTTTCACTGGCTGAAATCAAGGAATCGAAGCGTGCAGTTGTGACGGAATCGAAGTCGAAAGAGGAACTTCGCGAGCTTCGTAAAGAGCGTCGTGCTGCGACCCAGACCGAGAAAGCTATTCACGAACGTGAAGAAGCTCAGAATGATGAAGTGCAGAGTGCATCAGAATCATCCAATGTACCGGCAGAAGAAGTGAGCGTGCCGGAGGAAGCTGTTGTTGCAAAAGCAGAGGAGAAGTCGGAGGAAAAGGCTGAAGAGAAGCAGAGTCTTGCGGGAATGCTGGCTTCATCCGATGAATTGATGGGTGATTCAAAGGCTGATGCAGGTGATTTGTTTGCCTCATTATTTGGAGACAACAATGCCGATGTTGGATTTTCGATTGGCGATGAACTGGCAGAAAACTCGCCGAATCTGGATGATGGAACACTGTTTCCGACGCTTGGCTCTGCGCTGATACCGCTAAATGAGTTTACAAAAGCCGCGTCAGAAAGTGCTGATACGGATGATCCGCTGGATGAGTTGACGAAACGTCTCTCAGATAAGGCGGAAAAAAAAACTCCAGAGTGAGTGAAGAATGTGTGTCGGGCGAGAAGCCCGATGCATCTTCCAAAACCAAGACTGTTTTGGAAGAAAAGGTGGAGGAATCTGGAAAAGCGGACAAAGAGGATTCGTCCAGGCGTGCTGAAAAAGCGGAAAAGACTGATAAAAAGTCAGACAAGGCAGAGAAGAAGCCGGAAGGCCGTTCATTGACTGATGGGCTTGCTGCGACGCGTTCGAAAGGATTTCTTGCGCAGATAGGTAAGATCTTCAAGGGCGAGCTGAAGAGTTCAGTGATAGATGAACTGGAAGAGATATTGTTTACAGCGGATATTGGAGTGAAAACGAGTGAGCGTTTGTTGGAACGGGTAACAGAAAACCTGAAGGACAAAGGCGATGGTGCGGGAGCGATGATGCTTCTTCGCGACGAAGTAGAGCATATTTTAAGTGAATGTGAGAAGCCGTTTGAGACAGGGACGACGAAGCCGCATGTCATATTGACGATTGGAGTGAATGGAGCCGGGAAGACGACGACGCTTGGCAAATTGGCGTCCCAGTTGATGCAGTCGGGCAAGAAAGTTTTGCTGATAGCAGGGGATACATTCAGGGCGGCAGCGATAGAACAGTTAGAAGAGTGGGGGCAGCGCTGTGGCTGTGAAGTATTCTGTCGGAAGCAGGGAGCGGATCCGTCGGGGACGATATTTGCAGGCATCGAGTATGCGCAGGAGCATGGTTTTGATGTGGCGCTTGCGGATACGGCGGGACGGCTTCAGAATAAAAAAGAGCTGATTGAAGAGTTGAAAAAGATTCATCGGGTATGCGGGAAAGCGATGCCCGGTGCGCCGCATGAAGTATTGCTGGTTCTGGATGCCACGAATGGTCAGAATGCATTAATGCAGGCCCGTGAATTTGGAGATGCGATAGATTTTACGGGGATTGCATTGACGAAGCTGGACGGAACGGCGAAGGGCGGCGTAATCATTGGCATTTGTGAAGAATTCCGCAAGCCGGTTTATTATATAGGGATAGGAGAGATGATAGAAGATTTGCGTCCGTTTAAGGCATCAGAGTTTGTGGATGCATTATTTTTAGAAAGTTAGTGGGATGAAAAAAAAGAAAAAATGAGGGATGAATTTTGTAAAGGTCAGGTTGCACAAGAACCCGAAAGTGTGATATAGAGGGATGACCCTGCGAAGGTAGCAGAGAACTGTTAACTCACACAGGCCGTGGTTGATAGAAAGATGTGCAGCTGTTAGTCAACTTGGACCATTGCGAGATGGTACGATGAGGAGCTTATTGATGCGCCGTGTCCTCAATGTAATGATATTGGCATTGGTAATGATGATGATGCCTGCGCTGGCGATGAGCCAGGAAGCAGGAGAATCGGAAGGAACGAGTGGATCCGAACTGGGATCTGCGAGTGAATCCGAGAACGGAAGTGCGAGCGGAGCCGAGAGCGGATCAGCGAGTAGTTCCGAGAGCGGAGATGAATTCCAGAGCAAGATCGTCGTCAAAAATCAGAAGAAAAAGCGAGAGTTTAACGACAAGATCGTGGTTATTCAGCGTAAGCCGTTTATTCGCCGCAATCGAGTAGAGCTTTCGCCGATGTTCTATGGCGGAATTAACGATTCATTGCTTTTCCAGGTTGGTGTGGCCGGTCAGGTGAACTATCACATACTGGAATGGCTGTACGTGGGAGTTTATGGCGGCTGGCAGGATTGGCGAAGTGCGGATCGGAAGATGAATGGTCTTTCTGATGCGTATAACGATATCATTGACGCGACGGATGCCGTTCCGACGACATCTATTGTGGATGGATATGTTGGAGGTGTGGTAGGATTTGTACCATTATATGGTAAATTCTCGATCTTCAATACGTCAGTCATTCACTGGGATTTCTCACTTGGTATTGGCGGTGGTACGGTATATACCCGTGCTAATGGCTTCAAAGGTGCCGGTTTGATTACCGTAGATCATCGCTGGTATCTGTTGAAATGGTTGAGCTTGAATATCGGTCTGAAAGGCTGGATCTATTATGAAGATATAGGCAGCTATGAGGGTGTGTTTACACACTGGCAGGCAGGTATTGGTGTAGGCTTCTGGCTTCCGGCATCGTGGACGTATAAGTCAGAGTGGTAAGTCTGAATCGTCTTCAGTAGGTTTATTGTCTTTGGTGTTTGAACAACAGATTGTTGAGAAGATTCTCCGATCTGATATTAAAGGATGGGATTACGCATGAAGCGGTGGATTAGCCTTCTGGCGTTGATCGTAATGTTTGCAATCGCTTTACCTCAGACTTCTTTCGCTGATGACGAAGAAGGCGTAACAAGCCTCGAAAAAGGTGACCCAATACGCCATCTTATGTTGCTTCGCTCAGGAAGATTTGAGATACAGCCGCTGGCTCAGTTCGGTATCAACGAATCATTCAGTCAAACGATTGGTTTTGGCGCGAACTTGGCCTATTACTTTACTAATTACCTCGGCTTGGGCCTGTCATTTGTCTATAATCCATTCCACCTCGCCGGTGATGAGCTCGAGGCTGTTCAGGATGATGACTATGATGCAGAGGTTAAATCAACTCTCGCAGTCGCAACGGCTACGATGAACTTTGATGTCGGCCTCTATTATGCTCCACTGTATGGTAAATTCTCCGTATTCGGGTGGATTCTTAATTATGACTTCCATATCTATGGCGGTTTCGGCGCTATCATTATGGATGCTGAATGCGGATCTGGTGATAATAGTTGCCAGAAAGCTATTAATAATAATCTTGAAGGACCTAAATTCGCTGGCGTCATTGGCCTTGGCGTTAGACTCTTCTTCAATAATTTCGTCGCTATGGACTTTGAGTTCAAGGATTATATGACGAAATACGCTGATTTCTCTCGTGGGCCGGCGAACGATCGTGCACGATTCAAAAATTTCCTCACCGGTACCATCGGCGTCTCTCTCTTCTTCCCAATCAATGTTTATATGTCTAAATAATTTTGATTGGTTTTGTGATTGTAAAAAAAGCGAGGTTTTGCCTCGCTTTTTTTGTACTTTTTTGCCACCATTTAGCTCTTTTTGACATGGTCAGTCCTTTTCGTCATTCTCTTCTCGTCGCTTTATCCTGCTTCGCTCTCTGTTTTGCTGCTTGCGCTGGTACTTATGACACTGGTAAACTCACACCCCAGCCATCAGATAATAATTCCTCAACTCCTCTCAGTGGAAATGGACAAAATCATTCCAATCGGATTGTGGCTTCAGAGACTGATGATAATGTCACTTATTCAGACAGACAGAAAAACAATGAAATAATGCATGCCTGTTTCGAAAATACCATCGCCCATTGGGATAATGCTTTTGTTGCTTCTTCTTTGATGCCGGTTCTGCTGAATTCCGGAAATAGTGTGATGGCTGTGAATTCAAGTGCTGGCGAAGCTTTGATCGTTTTCTTGAATGATTCCGGACAGCCTGAAAGTATCAAAATTTCAGAAAATGCTCAGATTTCATGCATTGAAAGTATATCGAATGGATTTCGCGTCGGTATGATCACTCGCGATGTTTCGCAGGGAACTTTTACGGATGTCGTCGCTGGTTTTGATGAGCATTTTCAGCCACTTGATGATGAAGCCTGGCGTGTGGGAGTTCGAGGATTCATGCCGGATCCTGGCACTCGATGCAGCTTTTTAGAACGTCGGGAAATGTTGGTGATTGGTACTCGTCCTCGCGGGGAACATGTGCCTTATCATGGCATGTTTCGCGCCCAATCTCGCTCTCTCGATTTCTTTGAAGCCACACAGGAACATACTCCGTCTTTGATCATGACCCGTCAAAACGGTAATCATCAGGAAATTCTTGTTCGGGACGTTCGTCGTAATGAAGACAATAAACCAATTTGGCCATATGTCGTCTGGACCGTTGGGGAAGACAACTCACTGAACGAGATTGTGAGCTCTGATTATATCGTTCCTGAAGGTGATTCCTGGTTAAAAATCACAAAAAATGGATGCATTGAGCGAATGGATGGTCAGAAAATCTGTCCAGATCAGACCTTTGATATCACTGATGTACAGCCGCTTCCCGATTTGTGTTCAGATGATACCTGTATGTTATGGACTTCATGGAAGCAGTCATGGGTTGTACGGATTCATGATAATGAAATTAAAAGCGCGAGAATACCGGATGGAATGCGCATACTTCCAATATCCGAAGGTCGTTTATGGGTGGTTTACCAAATCGATTCCGAACACCCGGATGAGGCTTCAGAGCTAAAATTTATGAAGCCCAATTTGGATTGTATCGGTCTGTAAAAAAAAGCCTGCATCTTTGGATGCAGGCTTTTGTGTTATTCATCATCAGCATCGTTTGAATCCGAACTGTTTGGATTGACAATGCCGTATTTTTTCATCAGTTTTCTGAAGTACTTGCGATCAATTTCAGATTCCCTTGATGCCTGCGAAATATTGTAATTATTTTTTTCGAGCAGAGTTCGAATGTACTCTCCTTCAAAACTTGAGAGCCATTCTTCTTTTGCTTCTTTAAAGGTTTTGGATGTGTAGTCGACTTTGAGCGCACTATTTTCGACAACAGACTCAGAAATCTTGGAAACTGGTTGTTCTGTGATTTGTTTTGGCTGGATGGAGGCACATTTGGCAACATGTTCCGGGAGATCCGTGAGCTCAATGCAATCACCGTCGGCAAGTGAACAGGCTCGTTCAACGATGTTAAGAAGTTCGCGGACGTTTCCCGGCCAGGTGTAGTTCGTCATGGCATTGAGGGCTTCGCGTGAAATAGAACGAAGTTTAAGGTTTGCATTTAAGTCGCGGTTGAACGAGGAATTTTTGAGGAAATGTTTGACGAGCAGAGGAAGATCGTCAATTCTGTCACGCAGCGGAGGCAGGAAAATGCGCACGACCGAGAGTCTGTAAAATAGGTCTTCCCGGAAACGGTTGTTGCGAACTTCTTCTTCAAGTTTTCTGTTTGTCGCTGCAATGACCCGGACGTCCACAGGGATGGCTTTTGCCGCACCAACTCTTCTGACTTCTCTCTGTTCGAGGACTCTTAGTAGTTTTGGCTGAAGTTCTAGGTTGAGTTCTCCAAGTTCATCGAGAAAAATAGTGCCGCCCTGTGCGAGTTCAAAGAGCCCCTGGCGTGTCATAATAGCACCGGTAAAAGAACCTTTTTCGTGTCCAAATAGTTCCGATTCGATAAGGGATTCTGGTACAGCACCACAATCGAAAACAACGAAAGGCTTTTTGGCTCGTTGACTCATTTTATGAAGCGTGTGAGCAATGACTTCTTTCCCGGTACCGGTTTCACCTTCGATGACCACGGTCGCATTGGTTGGAGCGATTTTTTCGAGAATCCCATAGATTTCACGCATTTTGACGTTTCCGCCAATGATATCGCCGAATTTTTCTTCATTGGATGGAACGACGGCAACTTCTTCATCCATGGGCTGGAAGATGAACTCTGCTTCGCCAAACCGGAGAAGACATCCCGGTG
>JAZRWV010000444.1:0-8666 GCA_045599925.1 Myxococcota bacterium | reverse complement strand
ATTGGAATAACAGAAGAATCTGTTCAACCAACGGCGGACTCCCCCCAATGGTCAAAAGGAAAATGTATTATGCCGCTCAGGAAAAAGTGGCTTAAACCAAAACCTTGTTAAAAATGTGTCAACCATTTTTGACAATTTCATTCATCAATACGCAGGGACGATGTGAATAACGCTCCGGCTAATGCTTACCCTTCCTTAACAATCCACCTTCCCAGCGTTTTCTTCTTTTTGTCAAAGGCGCAACCGATTATATAGAGTTTGCGATCACCAAGTTCGTAGGGCAACAAATAACCTTTTTCTTCGATTTGTTTGATGGCTGTTTGTGCGGAGCCGCGAAGTTTGAATTCGAAGCAAAAAACTGCGTCTTCTGTTTCGATGATCATGTCGGCGCGGCCTGCGGCCGACATTTGTTCGACGCGCACAGCGTAGAGCGAAGCAAGTCGGCATAGCAGATAGATGACAGTGCGATAGTAGTTTTCGTTCTGTTCAGTGGCCATATAGGGCACGCTGCAGACGAAGGCGCGGGCGAGTTTCATCGCGCCGTCGATGTCGTGATTCCTGATTTTTTCGGTAAAATCGATGACAAAGACGGAATTTTGTTCGTAATTATCACAGCCGTAATAGGGAATCAGGCATTGAATAAAGCCGAAACGCACTTCTTCGTTGGGATAGGCCAAGCGATAAAGCCCCGTGTTTGGATTATACTCTTTAATGGACAGATACCCGCTTTGATACATCAGTGGAATGGGCGAGGTTGCTCGTTCAACAGGCATATCAAACGTCTGTACATCGCGCCAAATCCCTTGTTCGAGGTCAAGCGGTTCCAGTGCGTGAAACATCCCGATTTGTTCAGCCAAAGCCGTTGGTGTTCCGGTTGAGAACCAGTAAGAACCAAGTGCTTCGTCTTTCATGCTCTTCAAAACGCTGAATGGATTATAGATGTCCGGGCTTGTTTCACAAAAATGATAGCCATCATACTTTTTCTTAAGGCGACGCATTGTTTCTTCGCGCGACCAGTGATTGCGCTCGGCCATGCTTTCAATTTCTGGCGTAAAATCGCGTTTGAGCTCATCCTCGGTGATACCGCAGATCGCAGCATATTTAGTATTCATGCTGATATTTTCGAGATTATTGAGTTCACTAAAGATGCTGAGCTGACTGAATTTGGTAATGCCCGTCAAAAAGACGAATCGCAAGTGTTGATCCATTGCTTTAAGCGGGCTAAAAAAGTCGCGGAGCAGTATGCGCATCGCATTGAGCGTATTTTCGTCGCCAACGTATCGAGCAGTGGTGTATCATATTCGTCGATGAGAACGACGACTTTTTGGCCTGTCGCAAGTCGAGCGGCATCGATCACAGACTTTAAACGCAGACTGAATTTTTCTTTTTTCTCAGTGATGCCATAAACTTTTTCATAGTCCTCAAGCAACGTACCCAAGACTTCTTTGAGCCCTTTCAAATCGGTATGTTTGGCAAAGCTCATATCGAAATGCAACACGGGATATTTAATCCAATTCTGTTCGAGTTTTTCGAGCGCAAGGCCGGTAAACAAATCTTTTTCGCCAGAAAAATAGGCGTTGAGCGTCGACAAAAGCAGGGACTTGCCGAATCGGCGCGGACGTGACAAAAAGCATACGAAACCGTCGTTAACGAGTTTGTAGATGAGGTCGGTCTTATCGACGTAGACCGCGTTACGTTCACGAAGTTTCGAAAAAGTCTGAATACCGATGGGTAAAAAGCGTCTGTTTTCCATGCTCACACCTCTGCGGCAATACCGCATTCTGTAAGCACTATACACAACATGTTATAAAATGCGAATCCAGTCTAAAACTCCGCCGGTCGTATGCGCGCAAGCAAAGCGAGCACATAGACCGGCGGTAAAAGGCCGTATGCGCAAAGCACATAGGCCGAAAATACGAGGCGTATTCGGCAAAGCCGATACGCCGACCTCCCAAAAGTATAAATTTAGTGCAAATTTAATATATTTATATTATTCCTGCGCACCTACATCTTTCAGAACCTGAATAATCGCATTATCATTCAGAATTTTTGCAAATACCAATGCAGTCCTGCCATCATCATCCTTTGCATTGACGTCTGCACCTGCTGCAATGAGAGCTTTCACCGCTTCAAGTTGACCGAAAACTGAGCCGTTTATCGCAAACATCAACGCGGTTCTGCCTTCATTATCCTTTGCATTGACATCCGCGCCTGCTGCAATGAGCAATTTCACATTCTCAATGTCATTATCTGCATACATCAATGGGGTTCGACCTGTGCTGTCTCTAACATTAACATCTCCCCCCTCTGAAGTCATTTTGGATAAAAAATTCGGATCTTTAATATGATGCAATATCAACTTTATTGACGGTGGAAGGATGCCCTTTCTTATGCAAGACTTGACATAACTTTCATATAGATAGCGTTCGTCTTCACGATATCCATATCCTGTCTCATCTTCATACTTTGCAGGATAAAGATTTTCGTACTCTGCATGATAAAATTTTTCACATAATTGTTTGAGACAATTTTGTTTGCAATTATTGTCATTTGATGTTTCGTCATTTAAAGAACAATCATTGTAACAACATTGCGCCAGTTCGTCATCTGCCGATTTATAAAGCGCATGGTCATATTTAAATTCACACATTTTTTCGTAACCTGTTAAAGACGTATACTTCACATATTCTGTTGGTAATGCACCATATTCTGTTGGCGGTTCATCCATGTCATCTATAAAGTGTGAATCCGTAAGTTTGTGAATATAATGTGTTATACCTACTGATACTGCAGCTGTAATGGCCATTCCAACAACAGCCATGAGTTTATATCCCATCATTTATTCTCCAAGTTTCCTGAATGCTCAAACGCACTTACCCTTAAAAGCCCCAGATCATGCTAGTTACTTCTGGCCATTCGAACAAGACGCTGTCCCAATTCAAAGGCTTTTCGACAATCTTCCGGAAACTGAGTTTTGTGCACCTCTGTCTTATGAGCCACATCAAACATATCTGCATCATATTTATCATAATCAGTAAACTGATATGTATCATAACACCAAAGCGTTTCGGCATAACCAAAAACTCGCTTTAGAACATCTTCATTGCTGTGATTAAAAATATCGGGATAATGCATTGCGCTGGATAGCTCCTCATTTACTCCCATTGTATAAATCAATCCAATTTTAATGTCTCGATGCACACATTTGGATGGATCTTTGCTGTAAGTTCCGTGAGGAAATAAAAAACGTTCCATAAAGGAACGAAGCATTCCAGTCACATAGGACCAGTAAATCGGCGACCCCATGATGACGACATCTGCTTTATCAGCCAATTCCAAAACATGTCTGAGTTCATCTTGAATTGCACACACACCATGCGTCTGCGCATTTTTTATCTTGCATGCAAAGCAACTCTGACAACCTTTGTATTGAAGTTCATATAAATTGATAAAATCAACTTCAGCTCCCTCCTCTCTGGCGCCTTCAGCTGCCTTTTCAAGCAAAGTTGCTGTGTTCCAAGGCATTTTTCTGGGAGAACCATTCAACACTAAAACCTTCATATTATCCTCCTTTTAATCCAAAATAATTGAATACTTTTATATGGTAAACGACGGGCTTTTACCCACAAAAATTGATATTAATAAAATGAAGCATTCCGTCAAGAAAATAATCCGCTTTTGTCGAAAAACGGTTACAGCTCAGCTAGGGAAGGTCTGAACAAAACTCAATTTTAGGCAGAATCAGATGAGAGCCAGGGAATTTCGCCATCCTGTGAATGGCGAAAATCGCAGAGCCGAGTTGTAACATGTTTGGTCTGATTTTTAGGGGATCATTCTTGAAGGTTGCGTAAGCTTTTAGTAGATTATCGGTGCCATTTGTTTGTGAAACGATAAATTTCACACGCAACTAAGCTCACAAATACTTAACGGAATGTTTTCATGAAAATACAATATAAAGTTATTTTTATATCGTTGTTTTCTGCTGTTGGATTTATTGCCTGCAATGAAAACGCAACGCCTGAACCATGCACACTGAATGACGAGATTTGTGCTGCGCAAAACAAAGTGTTCGACAACGATAAATGCGCATGCAATGAACCAGAGGAACTTAAATGTCCAGAGGAACAACACGTCTTTGGGGATAGCTGTGAACCGGATTCGCCTGAACACTGTGGAAGCCACGACAATGCCTGCAATACCATCATAACAGGCTGGAAAGCTGGAACATGTACCCATGGTTCATGTCTCCTCTATGAATGCAAAGACAACTTCCATGATTTCTCTAACATTTGTGAAGAAGACAGCATCAATGCTTGCGGAAGCCACGATAATGTCTGCACAGCCACAGAGGGCGTTCAGGATATCGATTGTGTCAGTGGTGAATGCCTGGTTGAATCTTGCATGGACAATTATCACAACAAAGATGGAAATTGTCTTCCGGATACAAACGACTGCTGCGGTGAAAACTGTGATAACTGTGAAGAGTCGAATAAAATATGTTCACTTGGCGCATGTGTTCTTGAGTGCCAGGGCTCTCAGGTTGTTTGTAATGATGCATGTGTGGATACGACAAGCCACGTCAGTCACTGCGGAAGTTGTGACACAGACTGCACGACGAACAAACCGGAACATGCGAACGAGATGAACTGTGTTTCGAGCGTCTGTTCGATCGTTTCATGCGAAGAAGGGTTTAAAGTTGTCAACGGACAATGCGTTTCATGCAGCGAAATCGAGGGATGGAATACTTGTAACAACGTCTGTGTGAATACCAATACTTCGAACGAAAACTGTGGTGAATGTGACAACAACTGTGGCGAAGATTCCATTTGTTCTTATGGCACTTGCCAATCCAAAAAGGAATATAGGTATTGCGGTGAATATGCAGTGAATTTACAAATTGACTCAACCAACTGTGGAAGCTGCGGGAATGTATGTTCCCAAGAAAAACGCTGCAGCTCACGTGTGCAATGCGAATCCTATTTGTTAAATTCTGCAACAGAAACGATCATCTGCAATGGTAAAGCCGTCTATCCCTATTCCGATTCAGAGAATTGCGGCGGGTGTGACATAAATTGCGGGGAAAAGAAGTGTATAGCGGGTCAGTGTGATACATACGGTTTTGGGGAATTAGTTTCATTGGGGCACTATGAACAGGATGATAATCCATCTAACGGACCCGAACCCATTATTTGGCGAGTGATTGATAGAACGAGCATTGTCACGAATTTTGAAGGGGATACGACGTATAGAACCGGTGGATTTCTACTTTTAAGCGAAAAAGCACTTGTAGCCAAACGCTTCAATGAAGAAGCCAAAAATGTAACATGGGAAGCCAGTACATTGCGTTCATGGCTGAATGGCTATGATGATACAAAAAATAGCGATGGTGTCGATTATTCCGATCCGGCCAACAATTTTTATAATGTTGCATTTACAGATGAAGAAAAAGACAAAATAACGAGCCATAAGATCAACAAAGACAAAGTCTCAATATTAACGATAGATGAAGTTAATAAATATTTCAAAAATGAAGAAGATCGTCGGGCTGATACGACGCCTTATGCTCAAAATATATCAAAAACGACAGGTCGTTTTACGCCGTGGGTTTATTCGGACAACAGCAAGACAGGTGGATATCGAGCTTGTAGTACCGGAGACCTTTGCTTTTCTGACTGGTGGATTCGCAATAATCAAACCACGGAATCCCCCAAAGCTCCCTTTATTTCTTATTTTGGGACAATGAATAATCCTAAAAATTCGATAGCTGCAGACGGCGCAAGCGTCGATAACTGGGAAAAAACCGTTCGTCCAGCGATATGGGTGAAATTTTAATGGAATGAGAAACCATCCGCCAAAAGCGTAAAAGTTATATCTTTTCTCCTCTTTTTTCTGGAGTGTATTATGCGTATTAACGAAGATAAATTCACCATCATCATCCTCTCGTTTTTTGTTTTTGCAGGCATCATCTTCGGCATTTCAGGTCTATACCTTTGTACAAAAAATGTCATCGCCAATTCCAGCTGGATTGACACCCAGGCACAAATCACCGATATCCAGAGCCGTGGAAAACATCATAAAGTCTTGATTCGATATAAATATACCAATGCATTTTTTGACAATCAAACAAATTATCACAAAAAAAGCATGAGAACAGGTGACACAGTGCACATCAAAGTCAATCCCGAAGACCCTATGGATATCGCGTTCCCGGATCACGATTATATTATTATTATTGCCATGCTTATTGTATGCGCCTTTTTGACCGGAGGCGGCGGCTTTTTTATTCATAAATTAAAACAAAAACCGGATTCCGCCACATCAATCCCATCCTCTCCTTCAATCCCTCTATTCTAAGCATCATTTGCTTTGAGAATGCCGGTCAAACGCTCGAATTCAGGCACGGGTCACGACGCAAAGCCGCATCAATCCATGACTTCGGGCATATCAAATCTACCGTGACACCATCGTTCCTTTTTCAGAACGCATTTTGTCATGAATAAAAACCAAAAAAAACGCGGCGTATTGGGCTGAAAGCCCGATAGCCGCGTTGCGGCGGCGTATGAAATAGCCGCCGCGCGTTCGCCGTATGCGCCGTCAGGCACATAGGCGGCGCCACAAATCAAGATTAATCGAGTCCTTTTTCAGCATCCGAAGAAGGTTTTGCACCGTGAGGCGGTTCAACGGGAACGAGACCGGCTTTGACGAGGTATTCATCACCGCCAGTGAACGTTGCCGCACCGTCGAGCATGATGCCGAGAACAGTGTCAAACAGGCTTGCGCCGTCTTCGAAATTGAGTGTTGCACCGACGAGAACGCGATAGGTTTCACCGGCTTTGATTTTTTCGTCGAGGACGACGAGGTTATTGCCGCTGTTGTAGTTAGCAGGAACCTGCATAGCCGCGATGAGCGTATCGGTATCTTTTTCAGACACGACAATCGTTTTGCCAGCGAGTGATTCGTTACCGAGAACGACCTGAGCGAAATTGGCGTTGCCGTTGCCCTGCGGAGCGTTATTGTTGCCGCTCAGGGCCATGACCGTACCGTTGGTATAGTAGACGTCTTCGTTATAATCGGCATCGAGACCGCATTCACGGCCGTGCATACCCATGGCAGCGATCTGGCCACCCTCGATATAGAGTTCGTGGTTGGAATCGATGGCGTCATTCTGTGAACTCCAGGCGATGATTTTGCCGCCTTTGATGTGGATATCGTGACCGGCATTGATCGCGTCATCAGAGGTGAAAACAGTGATTTCGCCGCCCGTGATGGTGAGATCGTTTTTGGCTTCAATGCCTTCCGGGCTGAGTTTGGGATCATCCTCAGGATTGACGGGTTCGTCGCGAACATCGCCAAATGTACGAATCTGGATGCGGCCGCCGCTGATTTCGAGATCGGGTGTTGGATTGTCGGCATCGCAGGAATTTTCGAAATCTTCTGCGATATCCCAGCCAGCAGAAAGGGCTTTTGCATCGCTCTGAATAACGATATCGCCGCCCTTGATTTTCACATAGCCTTTGCCAGCACCATAATTGCTTTCAGCCTTGCAGTCTTCGGATTCAGCGGTGATGTTTTCGTCGCCATCGGTACCGTCGACTTTGACGCCGCGCGGTTCAACGCCTTTGTATTCCTTTGTGTCGTGAGCAAAAATATTGAGGGCACCGCCGACCATTTCAAACCCGTTGCCAATCTTGAGGCCGAAGCCTTTTTCGGGCGCGTCGGTAACCTCATCCTCGTCTTTATCCCAAACAACGTTTTCATCGCGAGAAACGTTGACATTGAGCGTACCGGAATAGATTTTGAGGACGTCATCAACTGCGACACCGGTTTTATATTTGGCGTTGACGGTGAGGGAACCGTTGCCAACGATATCGAGATTTGCACCACAGCTCAGAACTTTCTTGGATGAGCTGTTTGCGCCGCCGGAAATAACATTCGTTGAGCCGTCGGCAAGCGCCATGACATAATGCTTGGTGATGTCTTTATTCTTGATGGCGAGACCAGAGCCAGCGGCACTTTCATTAATGGTAAGTCCATTGAGAACAATGGTTGCACCATAGTTATTAGATTTATCATCAATGGTAATGGTACCAGCAATTTCACCGGAGATTTCAACGCAGACGTCGGCAGCATTGATTTTGAAAGTTGCACTGCTGAGGGCATCTTCGCCGAAAGATTTGGCGAGATCCACTTTTGTGGTATCCCAATCAGCGTTTGCAGGATCAGCCGTATTGATGTTGATTTTGATGCATTCTGCCGGAACTGACGGAGCGGTTTCGCCTTCAGCGAGTGCGGCCGGTGTGACTACGACATTTTCCATTGGAGCTGGATTCAGGACGGCAGGTTCTGTAATGCAGGCGCCGTTGTAGCACATTTTTCCGGTTTCACAGGGATTGTCGGCATCGCATTCAGGATCGACGCATTTTCCATCGGTGCAGACTTTTCCATCTGTGCAGAATTTATCATAAGCACATTCGGGTTCTTCGGCGACGCATTTGCCTTCCGCACTGCAGACGGGTTTCGTCGGATCCGTGCATTTTTCGGCGGCGTTTTCGGCTGTACATTCGGGTTCTTCGGCGACGCATTTGCCTTCCGCACTGCAGACGGGTTTCGTCGGATCCGTGCATTTTTCGGCGGCATTTTCGGCTGTGCATTCGGGTTCTTCGGCG
>JAZRWV010000443.1:0-1610 GCA_045599925.1 Myxococcota bacterium | reverse complement strand
CACAGACACACCAGCCACCCAAAACAGTGAGAACCAGAATATGACCGACGAAGAACAGCTTGCCGAAATATTGAATTCCATGACACCTGAAGAACGGGCCGAATACGAAGCCTATTCTGCACAGCAAGAACAGTTGGCAATTGAAGCACGGCGAGCTAAACAGCGTGAACTCATAGAAATGTATGGAAATACAAACTCTATTGAAGGCAAAAAATCAGCCCCCGTCGGACTCATCATTGCCATTATTGTTATTATCGGTATATTTGGTGCCGGCATTTACTGGCTGCTGACAACAGATCACGAGAAACCACAAGAACAACAGACTGTTCAAGAACAGCAGCCTGAAGTCGAACGCGTTTATGAACGTGCAGCGCCTCTCAATACATACTCGGTGAATATCAATACCAATGGAGCAAGCCTGCTCTATATCAATGGTGTCGAAACACCCATAAACGGTTCATCCTATGAATTCGCCACAGGCCATATGAACACAATCATGGCTTACGCAAACGGCATGACACCATATTTCAAAACATTTGATTCCAAATCGCAGGTCACCGAAACAATCGACATCGAAATGGAACCCGCAGCCCTTTATTTGAAAGGTATCATCAAGTTCCGCCTTACAGATCCGACACTTGAAGGCGCCGGACTCAAAGTCTCGTTTGATGGTCATTCAATCGGAAGCCTGAACACCCCAATTACTGATGTCGTCCTCGGGCGACCGCATATCCTCACAATTGAGAAAGAGGGACTCGCCAAACATATCCATTTCATTTGGCCGGACAGCAAAGAAACAACTGTCACCATTCCTGAACTTCAGACTCCGGACATGGCTATGGGCGGCACAAAAGCATACATCAAACTTCCGTCCGCCTCCGGAAAACCGGTTGGCGTCAGAATTTCCACAGGCTCGCAGGTTTACAATCGCGAAATTGTTGCCACTGTTGTTCCTGGCGCAATGATAGAATATCAAATCGAACGCGAACAAAGACAGCCTCTTAACATCGCTTTGATTCCCGACGGCTATGGCACCCTTGCACTGGACACCTCGCTGCTGAGAGAGTCCATCGGCAAATCTATCGTTTCATTTAACAGACCGGCCGGAAGTACATTAAGAGTATGCATGCGCAGATATGGCGAACTTATTTGCCCAAATATGGAAGGCGAAACGACAGTTCCTTCTGGACTTGACTGGGAATTTTTTGGTGCAGAAGGCACAGACAATAATCTCCATCCGATTCGCGGCGGCCAGCTACAGGAACTCCAATCAAGCAGAAAATATGGTTTCAACGTTTCAGTTGATGCACATGGCACGTTTAAACTTAACCAGGCCAGCTACGCAAAAATCAAGAAAGAAGGCGAGAAATAGTTCCTCAAGAGAACAATCGTAATATCGAAGCTAAACATTTTTGAGTAAGCAATTGTCATTTTTAGTCCACAAATGACAAAAATAAATTCGAAATAAACAATTTCATTTTAACAAACTCGCATCCTATGTCAGCCATTGCAGATGACTCAAATGATGCGAGTTTTTTTGTATATCCGTCTTTTTGGGAGAGGGGCAAAGCCCCTGCGGCGCTATTTGCAAAGCAAATAAGTCGGATCGT
>JAZRWV010000442.1:0-3707 GCA_045599925.1 Myxococcota bacterium | reverse complement strand
ATCCCGTTGGGATACGCGGCGTTTTTTTCGTTAGCAGATGCAAGAATCAGAACTGTTTTGCATTGATATTGCTAATTCCCGGATTTAAGAACAGTTAAGCGTTCCGAAGCCTGCGATGTATATTCATTCTTTATATTCGCTTCAGCCCCCTTGGAAATGACTTTTTCATAAAACTCCGAGGCCTTATCAATAAATTGTGATGCAAATAATTTCAAAGCGCCACGATAATCATCTTCTACTTCTGGTGGAAGCTCCTTGGGAATAGGAGCTGTCATCATTAACTGCCCTAATTTTTCATATGTTGACCCCATTTTAAAAATGGCGGCTCCAGTTGTTTCAAAATTATCAGAATGGCTTACAATATCCGCGTATGCAGGTAAAAACTCCTCAACCATTTTATTCGCTGTCATAAGGATATTCTGCAATTCAATGTCAGGATGGTCTGAATAGAAATCTACTATGATATAGTCATCAAATTTTTGTTTTGCAGCATCTGCTTTAGCATAACACTCCGATATTGCGTTTGATATTTCCTGATCACTGCCATTCTCAGGAAAGTGACAAAGCCTGATTTCACTCTTATTGGTATAAGTCAGCTCGACATATTCAGTGCCTCCCAGCTTGAGACGAACCGGCTGTGCACTTAATTTAATCAATTTATTCTTTTCCGAATCCAAAATTGCCTTTGCTTCGAGTTGATATCTACCGGGTTTGAGATTGTCGATTGTAAATGTATCCGTTGTTGTTTCGAACCAGCCTTGGATGGCATTTTGACCATCATCTGAATCGTATGTGTATTGATACATACATCCCTTAAATTGATCATCCAAGCCATTTAGATTGAGCTTAACGATTATTTTCCCATAAGGTCTGATCGTCAACGTGAGCTCATCCCCGCCTGTTGCGCGTGCATTTACAGATGTTTCACCATCAGCAGAAACTGCTGTAAAAAGATAGGGTCCCTCAGTCAGCTCAGTCAGCTCATATGTTCCATTTTTGAGCTCTTTTTGATATACAATTTTATCCGAAGCGATTTCTGTAACCGTTACTGTTGAAAGGATAGGTTCACGACCGGTGATATTGCTGAGCGTTAAAGAAATCCCTTCGATCGGCGTAAGATAGACATCGTAAATTTTTTCTTTTTCTCCTGCAAATGAAATAGTGGTATCGATATCTTTGTATCCAGCGGCCGATATTTTTACCAGCATATCGGAACCGATAAATTCTGGGAATTGATAATCACCGCTTTCATTTGATGTAACTTCAGAAATCACGCTGCCATTTTCTATGAGCTTCATATTGACATTTGGCAATGCTTCTTGGGTCTTTATATCGAAAATGCTGCCATGCAAAGAGACGCCATGAAGCAAAGGAATATCGCCTAAATCCACAGTTTTACCAGGTTCAAGGACGATATCTGAAAGCGTCTGAACAGGAAAATCTTTAGCCGTAATAACAAGTTTTGCAGTTCCGGCATAAGCCATATCAAAAGAAAAATCACCACTATTACTGGTCGAGACTGATTTAAGATCATAATTTTCTGCTCCAGATGCGTCGATCTGATAGGCGAGTTTAACCTCTGCAGAAGCTCCATCAGCAGCATTCATAACTCGGCCAATGACTTTGCTCTCGGGCCAGAGTTCTATATTCTGAACAATGATCTTGTTATCGTCATCATCATCCAAAACAATTGCATAGGATTCATCATTCCTTCCGCGAGGGACATATCCATCAAAAGAAGCCGAAATACTGTATTTGTCACGATCGATATCGAAATGATAGCTACCGTCATCGTTACAATCAGCGGTCAGTGACTGCTGATTTGAAGATGTCAGCGAGACATTTGCTGCAAATGTCCTTTATGCGTAAGTCCATCCGTAACGAGTCCACTAAGTGTGAATTCAACCTCATTATTCAAATCAGAATCCAGCACTGCATTGTCATTTCCCTGATGCACATTGTATTGTTCATCAGAAGTATCATTTTCTGATTTTATTAAAAAGCATACGGTTGCAGCAATAATCACAATACAGGCAATGAGAATGATAAATTTAGATTTCATCTACAGATCCTTATTTAGCAAGCAAGTCAAACAATAAGTCATGGCTCGCTTTATATATAATATATTATATGTAAATTTCAATAAAAAAAATAAATAGTGAACCTCTGAAGTTACAACTCAATCGGGGTAAATCTATACCCAGCATAAATGCAGGCACAGCCTAGGCATTTACCGAAATATGCCGTCCCCTACACGCGCTTAACGAAAATATGGCTTAGTTTGTTGCGCTGGTATCACCGCGATCTCATTGTGGAATCCAATGGGATCAGCCCTTTGGCGGAGAACCGAAAAGCAGACCGTCCGGTGGACGGTTAGCTTTGCAGAGCCCAATAAGCAAATGCAAATGAAATGCTACCTTAATCTCCCCCTCGCCATGATGGGAACATCACGAAGTGACAAGGGGGTGAGGCTGGCTCGGGAAACGAAGGGCATTACATATTGCGAACTGAGGAATCGGGGCAGAGCGCCGAGTGAGATGAAGTCCCTCCTACACGCAATACGCGCCGATTATATATTTTTTCAAAATGCTATGGTAAAGTATCGCAAGTGCGTACATCTTGCCCGGTGTCGCTACAGTATCCCATTATCATTGGTGATTTGGGTTCAGCAAATTGGCAAGAACTTTGAAGAAATTAGTGAGGTTTTAGATGAAAAAAATTGTTTTTGGTCTGATTTTATTGACAAGTCTTTCGATGACTCAGGCTTGCTGCAAACAAGAGGAGCAGTCGGTTGACAAAAGCGCAATTGTTCTCGACAACATTGCTCAGCGCAAAAGCGTCCGCAGCTTTACAAATGAATCGGTTACTAAAGATCAGCTTGAAAAAATCGTCCGAGCAGGCATGGCGGCCCCCTCAGCCATCAATAAACAACCCTGGGCATTTGTCGTTCTTACCGACAAATCCATAATGAACGCACTTGCCGAAAAGCTTCCAAATGCCAAAATGCTGTCACAGGCTGCAGCGGCCATCGTCGTTTGCGGCGACATGAACAAAGCCATCGAAGGCGATGCCCGCGATTTCTGGATTCAGGATACATCAGCTGCAACTGAAAATATCCTCCTCGCAGTTGAAGCTATGGGCCTTGGTGCCGTCTGGACCGGTGCATATCCCAACAAAGAAAAAGTCGACATCATTCGGGATATGCTCAAGCTTCCTGACGATATCATTCCGCTCAATGTCATTCCCATCGGTCATCCAACAGGCGACAATCAGCCGAAAAACAAATGGATTCCTGAAAACGTTCATTGGGATAAATGGTAATCTTACTTATTCGCGGGCTATTGACATTAGCCCGCACCGACAGTTCTCATTCTTTGCATTGACGTCTGCCCCTGACGCGATGAGGGCACGAACGGAATCAGCATCATGCACATGCTGCAGCAACAGCTCTTTGCATCTCTCATCCTTTGCATTGACGTCTGCACCGGCATCGATCTACGCTCGAACGACTTCGACATCTTCCGCATGTTGCCCCCCTGAAACAACGTTGAATGAAGCAGTAGCACGGTTACAGCATCTTGTATGGTTGCGTTTGAGTTCGTGATTAGCTAACACGAACGAAGCCTTGAAACGACTAGTTACTGCAGGTGGCATGAAACATGACCACGAGGCTGAGATTGTCGTTCAAGGCTTCACCTTTTGCCCAA